>CABUWB010000185.1 GCA_902495025.1 uncultured Eubacteriales bacterium | reverse complement strand
TTAATGCCTGTCTCTCAGGGCTTTCGTTTCTTCTTCTTTTTGCCATAATTAAAACCTCCAAACTGATTGTTTTTATTATACATCAGTTTAGAGATTTACACAATCTTTGAAATAGACCCGCATTTAAGCGTAATTGCCACTGACTTTTTCAATTTACTAAAGGCTGTGAATTTATGTGCTTTTGCATAAAATCCTCAGCCTTATTAAATATGTATACCATCGATTTTTAATGGATATGCATAAAAATTAAATTGTGGACTATCAGTTTGGTTCAATAACGATTTCTACATCGGGGCATTCAACCTTAAATTCTGCCATATAAGATGTGGCGGTTTGTTTATCAAGGTTATCAAACAAGATGCAGGGGGCGCTCTTAATTGTTTCTGTGGCTGTTTTTAAATCTCCGCCGATAAGTTTTTTATATACCTTAATTGCGCCAATCAGGCTGGTGTTATAAGAAATTAACTTTAAAGAATAACTATCGGGTTTAGCAGGCGTTTCTTCTCCTATCTCTATATCCTCTCTGCTGCTTTTTCCTTTCATAGGATTAAAAAGAGTCTGCAATTCTTTATTTTGGTCTATGTCATCGATAAAGCTGCCGTTTTCATCAAAATGGATAAATTTTGCAAGAGATTCTTTATAAAGCTCAAAATTTTTTTTGTATTTTTCCTGCATTGTAAAATACTCTTGGGATGCTTTGTCAAATTTTCTTTGAGAGCTGGTAAGTTCATCGGTTATTTTCGATATATACTCTGCATCGGGTTCAGACTGGTTTTTATGATATTCAAGACGCTTTGTATCCATCTCAATAAATACATTAGAGATTTTCATGTCTAATGCTGCAGACTCCATATAAAATTCTAATTTATGCAAATCGTGTAAATGATAAAGCCGATATACAAGAGCAGCCAATCTCCAATTATTATATGAGGTTTTGGAGAAGTTTTGGTTTATATTACCGCTGTCAACTATATATTTTTTAAGTGATAATTCTACGGTTGATAAATCAGACGGTAATAAATTATCTGTGGTGCCTGTAAACCCGAATAACTCTTCTTCTTTTGTCATATCCAACATCCTGTATTCAAATATAAAAGATTTTTTTGTAAGCTCTATGTCTTTTATGGTATCTTCGGATGATTGTAAATATAAATTTTGTATTTTATTATCTAAATTATTCAACTCAATTAGATAATTGGTTTCTTCCTCCAGCATCTGTTTATCCTCTTTCAAGTAGGAGTAATCTCCGGTCTGCTTTGCTATTTCGCAAAATTCTTTATAGTCATTTTTGCATTCTCTCAATAGCTGATGTGAATTCTTATTATTATCTAAAATGTTTTTTTTGCTATCTTTTATATCTTGTTTAAATTTAATGATTTGGTCTTTATAAAAATCATCTATATTCATAATTTCAACAAAAAGCAGTGGAAACTTGTCACCGTCATTTTTTGTGTCAATATCAATCATATCAGCTATGGCTTTCATTTGTTCAAAGGTATAGTTGTTAATAGTCTTTCCGTAAAGATTAACAATCTCATTTACTTTGCCGCTGCAGTCAGCACAAACATAACCCTCACGTACTTTGCTTGCAATTATACCACCAAAAAAACCTATATTTCTCCCGCATACTTCACAAGTCTTTTTCATATTATCACCCCAATTTTTTATTTATTATACACTGTTTGTGTGAGTATAAATTAAATATGAAATATACACCGTATTATTGCCACAGGAATAAGTATCCAACCCAAAAGTGAACCCATGAATAGCTTCTGAAGAAATAACTGCCCTGGTTGACTGTAAATTATAATTTTGTTTGCGTAGACAGTTTTGCCGGCAGCCCAATAGCCCAGACAGCAATAAACTATAAATATAATTGATTCAATTCCAGACATAATTAATCCGCTCCTTTGCATGTATTATTATTTGTATAAATATAATATCATAACAAAAAAACAGTGTACTATGCTGTCAGCATAATGCACTGTTTTTTGACAAAAAATTTAAAATGTATATTTGTTTTAAGTGCTGACTGATTTTGTAAGAAAAATAAAATACAGTATTGAAAGCACTGTAAATATACTAATCCAGATATAATCATACCACTTTATACTTATAAGGGCGGTGTTGTCGCAATGCTTCACTGTAAATGGTACAATTACAATAATTATACCGCATATTGTCATAATAAACCATGGAAATAATGCGGGATATTCTGATTTACTTTTAAAAAGGCTATAGATAAAGGTGTAATACATAAAGCATATATAAACAAGACCTGCTACAATTGTATGCTTATATCTGATAAAGGGTTGTCCGTCAAATAAAGTCATGATGATGGTTATTGCCATATAAACTACTATATAGTAATTTGAAAAAGATGCAATAGTATGTTTTTCATTTACCGATGTAAAAAAACTGCACAGTATAATTATTACTGAGCATAACAGGGTAGTAATGCGTTGGGTATTTTTTATATTTGTGGGTATTATTTTCATAGTACTGTTCCTCATGAATTAAGGTATTAATATTTGAGGTATAATAGTAGCAGCAAAAGAAAAAAAGAGAAATGCAAATATTATACCAAGTATTCTGCGTGTGCGTTTGTGTAAATTTCTGATAATCGGCAGTTTTTCCTGATATTCCAGATAATCGGCAGCAATTAAAAAAGGTACAAGAATACCCAGGATTGCATAGAATAAAAAGCATAAGCCACTATTCAGGCTATCTGCTGCAAAGCACATAAAGGCATCGCCTATTGTAAATGCTACACTTGTATACATCAGAACAGCAACAACTTTTTTAATGTTGCTGCCACTTCTGAAACCCGGTATTGCATCAAGGCAGCCATCAAACCTTGAAAGCAGACTTGTAGATTTAATCAGAGCTCTTTTCAGCTCGGCGGCAGAGGAATACCTGGCACTTGGGTCTATTTTTGTGCAGTGTTCAATGATGTTGGAGAGCTCTCCATTGCATTGCCTGACCGAGGGTATATCACCTGTAAGCAATACATTCATAAGTACACCGACGGAATAAATATCGGCAGATACATCTGTCTGCTGAAAGCCAAACTGCTCCGGTGCGGCAAAGCCTGCTGTGCCGAGTATGGTGGTATCAGATGTTCTCTCTTTCTTATGTATGCGGGAGATATCCATATCAATAAGTTTAACTATGCCGTTGTTATCAATCATTATGTTGGCAGGCTTGATGTCCCTGTGTATTATGCCCTTGCTGTGCAAAAAATCAAGGCCGTCGCAGAGCTGACATATAATATTGCGTACATCTTTAGCAGAAAGTGTGCCATTCTCAATAAGCAGGTTTTTTAAATTATGACCTTTTATGTATTCTTCTATAATGTAGAAGCTGCCGTCAAGCTCTATCAGCTTAAAAACATTAACAATATTTTTGCAGCTGCTGTCAATCAGCTTTTCGTATATTTTGCTGCTTTCGGCGGTGATATGTTTCTTAACCCATATTTCTCCGTTGTAATTTTCTTTTACAAGTATTACATCGCCCTTGGCATCAAGAGTTTCAAGCTCGGTGTATTTTGATAATTCATACTCTGCTTTGTTGCTCATGGCAAGTCCTCCCCTTTAAAATAAAGCTTGCTATATCTTAGCTGTTATTGTATCATATTTGCGGGAGGTAGTAAATTATGTTTTTTGACAAAACCACAGATGAATTATTAAAACAGCTTCATAATGAAGACAGAATTGAAGAGTATTTAAGTGATTATAACAATGAATTTATGGATTTGAGTGTTGCCGAGTACCTTGAGGAAATGCTTAAAAAATATAACCTTGAAAAAAGTGAGGTCATAAATAAATCAAGGCTTAATCAGATTTATGGCTATCAGATTTTTTCGGGTGTAAAAGCCAGTCCGTCAAGGGATAAGCTGCTGCAGATTGTTTTTGGCATGGGGCTGGAATTAAAGGAAACACAGCGGCTGCTGAAAATTGCAGGCGTAAATGAGCTGTATCCTCGGGGAAAGAGGGATAGTATAATTATTTTTGCGATAAATAAAAAGCTTTCCATAACCGAATGTGATGATTTGCTTTATGATATGAATGAAAAAACTATTTTGGATAACTAAGAGTGCAGACTGCGGCAGTATTTTTATCTGCTTTTGTTTGGCAGGCAATAAATTCATTTTGCGGAAACTACAATTTAATTAAATTAAAAAAGTCGGGGGCTGTGTTAATATTCAGCCCCCGACAGTTGTTTAATTGGTTTTGCTCTGCATAAGTCCCATAAGCTGGGTAAGCACATCTCCGTTTCCGTTAAGGTTAATGTTGCCTACGTTTTCGCAAATGCGCTCTACATATTCAAGCTCCTTGAGCTTATACAGGGTCTTGTTTTCCTCCATAAGTCTTGCGGTGTTAAGCAGCGACCTTGTGGAGGCAACCTCCTCACGTCTGGTAATAACATTTGCCTGAGCACGTTTTTCAGCTACAAGCACAGTGTTCATAATATCACGTATTTCACCAGGAAGGATAATATCCTTTACGCCTGCATCGGTAATTTCAACAAACAGCTCGTTTTCCTTGGCTTTAAGGCGGTCAAATACAAATCTGGACATTTCCTCTTTGTTTGCGAGAATATCGTCCAGCTTATATCTGCCTACATAATCA
>CABUWB010000184.1 GCA_902495025.1 uncultured Eubacteriales bacterium | reverse complement strand
CGCCAAAAAGTGCAGATGCAATATTGCCTGCGCCCTGTGCAATAAGCTCCATATTTGAGCGGTGTCTGCCGTTTACCATACTGTCGGCAACAACACAGGAGAGCAGCGACTCAATAGCTGCAAGAATTGCTATTGTAATTGCATCGGGCATAAGGTTGCTAATCATTGCAAAATCCACATGAGGCAGTGCAAACTTTGGCAGCTCGGCAGATATTGTGTAAAGGTCGCCTATTGTATTTACAGGCAGTGCAAAGCCCTTTACCACCACAATACTTACAATAACCGCAATAAGCGACGGTGGAATTTTGTTAAGAAAACCGGGCAGCATAGGCCATACAATAAGTATAACCATACACAGCACACCTACTGCCAGCGCCCATGGGTTAAAGGTTGCAATGTTTTTGAACACAGCCTCCAGCTTGTCCACAGTTTCAATAAGCGCAGGCGTACCCTTTGGATATGTAAGACCTAAAAAGTCCTTAATCTGTCCCACAAAAATTGTTACTGCAATACCCGAGGTAAAGCCTGTTGTAATTGTGTAGGGTATAAACTTGATAAGTGTACCAAGCCTTAAAAAGCCCATTATAATAAGTATAATACCTGCCATAATGGTAGCAACTATAAGTCCGTCCATACCGTTTTGGGCGGCAATTGTTGCAACTATTGTGGCAAATGCGGCTGTGGGTCCTGCTATCTGCACCCTGCTGCCACCTAAAAAGGATATTACAAAGCCTGCCGTAATTGCTGTGTAAATACCCTTTTCAGGTGTTACGCCCGAGGCAAGGGCAAGCGCAATTGAAAGCGGCAATGCGATAATAGCTACAATTATACCAGCTATTACATCCTTGATAAACTGCTCCCTTGTATAGGTTTTCATACAGGTAAACAGCTTTGGTATAAGCCTTTCCATTAGGATAAATCCCCCTTTTTTAAGGAAACTCTGATTAATTCACTGAAACAGGTTTGCGATAAAATTTTCCAGAGCAATGAAAACGACCGCAGGCGCAGCCTATGAGCTGCGTTAAGGGAGTTTGAAGAAGGTATGGGAAATTTTAGCCAAAGCTTTAAAAGATTAATTAGTCAGTGGTTCCTTTATTATATTTTAATTGATATGCAACTTTTAAATTATATGACCGTTTGACATTTTTGTCAATATATGTAAGTAAAATTATTGCACAAAAAAACCTGCAATTAAGCAGGTATTTTTCATTTATTTGCACTCTTATATTTTTTAACTTTATATATCATAACACCGCAGGCAGCACCCACAAGCACAGCCGACAGCAGCATGCTTACAGGCATACCAAGTATCATAAGCTGGTCGGTACGCAGGCTTTCAATAATAAATCTGCCTATGCCGTAGCCGATAAAGTAGGTAAGTGTAAGCTGACCGTCAAACTTTTTGTGTCTGCTCATAATAAAAATAATTATAAGCAGCATTAAATTCCAGCAGCTCTCATATAAAAACGTGGGGTGTACCCATATATAGTCCACACCGTTAAGGCTGTGTAAGGGGTACTGTGCGCTGCCGTTGTATATGCCAATTCCGTCCTTAACAGTCAGCCCCACAACCTGCTCCGCCTTATAAGCCATGGCAAACAGGCTTTCCGTAGCACCGCCGAATGCCTCTCTGTTGACAAGGTTGCCCCACCTGCCTAAAATCTGTCCCACCAGCAGGCTCATTGCGGCAGTATCGGTAAAGAGCAGAAACGACAGCTTTTTAATGCGTGTGTACACAGCAAGCGCAATAACTGCGGCAATTATACCGCCGTAAATTGCAAGTCCTCCGTCACGTATGGCAAAAAAATCCTTTAACGAGCCGTCGTGAAAAATAAGGTAATAGCTCCTTGCGCCTATAACGCCAAAAAGTATGCCCCAAAAAACAAAATCTGTATAATTATCGGGGTTTTGTCCCGTCCTTTTTGCCTCATAAACGGCAAGCATAATTGCAAGTATCACACCCACGCAAATAATTGCGCCGTACTTATAAATATCAAAGCCAAAAATTGAAAAAGCCACCCTGTCAAGGCTTTCAATTTTAATACCGAGGTTAGGAAAATAAACATCGGGTGTTGTCATAGCAAATCTCCTTTATGTAGCCCCCGTTTATTCGGGGGAAACTTCGCACAGGCAGAGGTTATCCTCCGCAAAATGTTTTTCAAGCCTTAATAAAAGCTCACTATTATTTATAGTATCATATTTATCAAAAATGTCCAGTGTTTTTATTGATTTTGTAAAATTATCGGCTATAAGATTGCAGCAGAAATCAGGGCTGTCCATGCTGCACATAAGTCTGCCCCTGCACTTTGTTATAATGCGCTGCATATTTTTATCGGATATGCCGTAATCAAGATAATTTTTTATTTCGCTGTGCAGTAACGACAGCAGCCTTTCAGGGTTTTGCGACGTACCCGAAATAACTGTTGCACCAAAGTCCCTGCCGCAGATATAGTCAAGCCCTAGCGGCGAGGAACACAGCAGCGAGGTATACAGCTTTTCATACAGCACCGAGCCACTGCCTGCAATAATGTGCGCCAGTATTTTTGAGGTGATTGTGCGCATAAGCGGCGGCATATCAAAATCCTTTTCCTTAAAACCTATGGCAAATACGGGCGAGGCAAGCGGCATACGCTTTTTAACAAGCACCCTGTCAATATCTGTGCTTTCGGGCAAGGTTGTCTGCACTCTCTTTTCCTCTGACAGCTTCAGCTCCTTTTCCGCCTGTTCAAAAAAAGAATTTTCGTCAATATCACCTGCGGCAACAAGTATGGCATTGTCGGCTGTGTAAAAGGATTTATAAAATAAATCAAGCGTGTCTGCCGTAATTTCCGCAATCGACTCCCTGCTGCCTGCAACAGGCACACCTGCAGGGTGTGAGCCGTAAAGTCCGCCGAGCATACCAAAATGCGCCTGCCACATGGGGTCATCGTCATACATGGTAATTTCGCTTGAAATTATCCCCTTTTCCCTCTCTACTCCTTTGTCGGTAAAATACGGCTCACATGCCATTTTACAAAGCAGGGAAAGACACTTTTCAAACCCCTCGCAGCAGGAGAAATAATAGGCTGTAATATCGCTGCCCGTAAATGCGTTTACATCAGCGCCAAGCGCCGAAAAGCTGTCAAATATATTGCCATGTTTTTTCTCAAACAGCTTATGCTCCAGAAAATGTGCAGTACCGTCAGGCACTCTTGCACCGTTAAAGGAGGTATCCACCGAGCCGCAGGCAAAGGCAAGCATTGCGTGCTTTCGCACAAAGCCCGATTTTTTTACAAGGCAGAGGATAAGTCCGCTTGGCAGCGTTTTGTAAATTATATTATCCATTTGCACCCTCCTTTAAAAGATAAACTGTGTCAATAAAGGCATTGTCAAAGACACCCTTTATGCTGTCAACCGCCGCAATATCATCAATAGCCTTCCGTACCGAAAACGGCTCGCCTGCAACTGACAGCGAAAGCATAAAATCCATAAGCGTGCGTGGGCTGTCCTCTAACCCCATAAGAGAGGAAATAAGTCCCTCCTTTGCCCGCTCCAGCTCCCTGCTGTGTGCGCCATGCTTGGATATTGAGGCAAGCTCCTTTTCAAGCATTTCCACAACTGTCTGTGCATTATCGGCGTTAATGCCTGCCTGTACACTGATGATACCCTTGTAGCGGTAAAGCTGCGAGTTAATGTAATAGCACATACCCTTTTCCTCTCTTACCGAGCTGAAAAGCCTTGACGCCGCCGAGCCGCCAAGCACCTCACAGGCGGTTAAAAGCTGTGGGTGCGGTATGCGGCAGGTGCGTATTCCGCATACAAGACAGGACTGGGCAGTATTGCTCTCCTCTGTACAGATATTTGGCTTATGCGGCGTGTACGTGCCGCCCTCACTCCTTTGCATTGCTGATGAGGCAGCCTGTTCAAAATGGTTTGCAATATAGCTTTCAGCCTCCTGCTGTGTAATATTTCCCACAATATAAAGCTGTGTAATGCCGCTGTCAAGCAGCTCCCTGTAAGAGGTATAAAGTCCCTTGCCTGATAAATCGCCAAAGTCCTCTATATAGCCGTCGCCGCATATACCAAAAGGCTCGTCCTTACACATAATCTCTATCATTCTTTCGGCGGCATAGCTGCGCTTGTCGTTAA
This sequence comes from uncultured Eubacteriales bacterium, assembly GCA_902495025.1. Taxonomy (GTDB): domain Bacteria; phylum Bacillota; class Clostridia; order Lachnospirales; family CAG-274; genus CALWRD01. The sequence goes on along the minus strand of CABUWB010000184.1, from coordinate 575 downwards.
TTTTTTCCGCAATATCCCTTGCGGCGTTGCTGCACGCATTGTGTACGTAGGACGGCATAAAGCCGCCATCAATCACAAGCGGACTGTAAAAAATTGTGCTTAAAAACTCAAACAGCCTGCCTGTATGCTCCTTTGGCGCTGTAAGATAAAGTGATATTATCTGCTCCTCACCCTTTTTTATTGCCTGCGGTACAAACTCCGCACCGCCAAGCTCCTCAAGATAAGCATTTATGGCACGCAGAGATGGGTGTGTACTGCCAGCTCTCGACAGAACTCTTGGTATAAGTGCGTAGGGGCTTACCGTTTCACGCTTTAGCGGCACTCGCTTTACAAGACATATTGATACCGAATTAAATTTGTCGCTTTCACACAGGCATACATCAATGCCCTTTATGCTGAAATTTTTTATATCCATAGCAAAACCTCTTACATATACTTTTTCATATTTTTAAGTGCGTTTTTTTCAAGCCTGCTGACCTGTGCCTGACTTATACCTATTTCCTCGGCAACCTCTGTCTGCGTTTTTCCCTCAAAAAACCGCAGCTCAATTATATGCTTTTCTCTGTCGTTCAGCT
>CABUWB010000183.1 GCA_902495025.1 uncultured Eubacteriales bacterium | reverse complement strand
GTGCAGGGCGTGAAGCTTTACTGCGCATTTCTACACTGCTTCTTGACTGCTCATTACGCCAATCAAGGTCTTTATCTGTATATGGAACAGCCGGCTTAATTTCATATAAATCTGCCCCTGCTGCCTTTGCAAGTTTTTTTGCTGCCTCTGCGGTTACGCCGCTTGCTGAAAAATAAGCTACTAATGTTTTTTTCATAATTATTACCTCCTGTTATTAAATAATAAGCGGTTTTAATTGCGCTTTTCTCTGTTTTTATAGTCGTTATACTCGGCATAGGCACGACGCATAATCTGCTTTTCATCATGAAATTTAAGCAGATAAAACGCCTCGTGTTGTTTATAAAAGCCTGCGTCGGCAAAAAATTCCTCTGCCTGGGGCTTGCAGTTGAAGGAGTCCGTTATCATAAGATACCAGTGTACGGTTTTGTTTACAATATCGTTACTCCCTCTGAAGGTATACTGTGTTTTACCGATATACTTGATTATTTCGGCATCAACGTCGGTTTCCTCCTTTACCTCCCTGAGGGCGGTCTGTTTAAAGGTTTCGCCGCTTTCAACGGTACCCTTTGGCATAACCCAGCCCATATATCTCCCATTTTGGTTTTTATAAAGCAACAGAACCTTGTCCCTATGAATAACAACGCCGCCGCAGCTGACTGCTTCAATCATGGCAATACCTCCGATTCTGTCAGGATAAGAACATACATTAAATTTATTATACACCCAAATAAATAATATTTCAACCGAAAAAGCAAAATTTGCTAAAAAATAAATTATTTAAAGGGTGAGCTTTGTATATGTTTGTTGATTAAAGCGGCTGATTTGCAGATAAGGTATATTATAAATGCTAAAAATATTACAAAAAATATTGGCGTTTCCACAAAAATTATAAAGTCATATACAGCATGGAGCATATACGGGTACAAAAAGGATAAAATAAGGTAACGCCTTTTTTTATCAAGCGCATACAGCGAAAACATATATCCCATGGCTATACCGAACATACCATGCCCGGGTACGGAGAACAGCGCACGCATAAAGGCTGTTGTCCAGCCGCCAAGGGCAGGGTTGAACACGTAAAAAATGTTTTCAACAAGTGCAAAGCCAAGCGATACAAAAACCGCATATACAATGCCGTCATAAGGTTCATTGAGGTTGGAGCCAAGGCACAGCAGAAACAGCACCGCAAGCTTAAAACCCTCCTCAATGGGAGCAATTGCAATAAAGCTCATATAAAAGCCGTAAAAAGGCTGTGAGGTTATTTTATTAAGCCCTATAACAGATACCTCGCAGGGGATAATTGCCGCTGTGAGCAGACTGCCGTAAAACAGCGACAGTATCAAAAGGTACATGGGCTCTTTTTCGTACCTGTCAAGTCTGTAAATGTAAGAGCAGAAAATCAGGGCGGGCAAAGCCGCAAAAAATAAAAGAAGCATACATTAAGTATGCTCCATAACAGGTTATTTCATTCGTATATCATCGCCGTAAAAGTGATGTACCGTATAATGCCCCACAATACGTGATACAACTCTGTCAGAATATGTACCCGAAAGCTCTCTTGGCCTGAGGTTGGAGGAGATAACCGTTGACTTGCGGTTAATAAGCCTGTTGTTGATTACCTTGAATATTTCCGATGCGGTAACGGAGGTAGGTGATTCCGTACCGAGGTCGTCAATAATCAGCAGGTCGGCATCAAAAAGCATATCAATTGACTCATCATCTTCCTCCAGATCGTTATGCCTGAAACGGTTTTTTTCAAGCAGGTCGGCAAGAGAATAAGCCGACATATAAATTACGCTGTTGCCCTCATCAAGCAGTTTTTTTGCTATACAGGAGCACATAAAGGTTTTGCCAAGCCCCGAGTTGCCGTAAAAATAGTAGTTGAAAAAATCATTTTCGGCAAAATCGGCATTAGTGAGCACGTCCTCCAATATTAAGCGCATATTTTCAAAGGGCGAAAGCTCCTCGCCGGAGAATGGTGTTTTTTCGTAAAGGGACAGGTCAAACCTGTCAAAATTTTCATACTCCAGTATATTGCTGAGGTTGGATACGGCATAGTATTTTTCAACCAGCCTTTTTTTCATACAGGCGCATTTTGTGCTGCCTATATAGCCTGTGTCCTTACATTCGGGGCAGGTGTATACAGGCTGCAGATAGTCCTGCGAAAGACCTATGGAGGCAAGCGCCGCATCCTTCTGCTTGTTTAAAAGTGCAATTTTGGCATTTACAGCCTCAACCTCATTACTGCCTGCGTGGCACAGTGCAAGGCGCATAAGGCTTACACCCTGCGTTTTAAGCTGTGTATCAATTTCCTTTACAATAGGCAGGCGTGCATAAATCTGCTCCCTGCGCTTTTCAAGCAGGAGAGTGTTTTTATATCTTTCGTTTTCGTATTCTCTTTCAATCTGTCGGTAGATATTTTGCTTGTTCATTTAGCTGACCTCTGTTTCTTTCGCTTGATTGCAGCCTCTATCTGCTCGTCGGAGTAGGTGGGCTGGTTGTAATTAACAAATTTTGTGGTCTTTACCTGTGCAGGTGCGCTTTTAGGCTCGCTCTTTGGCTGCTGCTGTGATGCCTTTTTCTGTTTAAAGGCTGCATCATACAGTTCAAGCTGTGGCAGTGTGCGTACATTTTTTTTGCTCCAGTCAAGTATAATGCCGTTGGCGTATTCAAAGCTCGCCTTGCCTGTTTTAAGCACTGTTCTCTCGCAGGCAAGCTTTATAAGCTCCACAGGCATTTTTAAGGTAAAAAGCCAGTCGTTCATAAATGAAATCTGCTTGTCAACAGGGTTTCTGTCTGCCATGCCAAATGCCGACATAATCTCTCTGTAGCTGCTGTAGTAGGTGTTTATGTAGGACTCTGCCGCCTCGGCGCTGTTAATACCCTTGTCCGCCCAGTCGCAGGCGGTTTTTTCAATATAGCGCATAGGCTTGCCCTCACAATGGCTGAATAAAAGCATAATAACCTCGTATGGCAGACCAAGCCAGGTTGAAAAGCCGATAACGGTGTTCAAATCCGCTGCACTGAATGGCTTTGCATATATTTTTTCAACAGCCTTTATAAGCTGGTGCAGGCTGACATCTGCTTTTAATATGCCCTCAATCTCATGTGCGCTGTAAATGGGCTTTTCAGGCTGGAGGGGTGTACTTCTGACCTCGGCTGCTGCTGCGGCTGTATGGGCAGGGGCAGCGGAAGTCAGTGTGTTAAACTCAATTACGCTGTCCTCTCCGTTTTTTGTAAGGGTTACAACGCCCTGCTCTGCCCAGTAGTCCCACGCCTTTACTACGTCTGACTCAAGTATGCCAAGCCTTTCGGCTATAATGCCGTTGCTTATTTCCTCGCCAGAAACGGCATATTTAAGGGCATAGATATATATTACCGAAAATACCGCCGAGCTTGCGGACGGCATATATTTTTCTATAAAAATGTTGCTGATAGGTGTAACGTCCTGTGCAGCTTTAAATATTGTCATAGTATTTCACACGCTTTCAAAAAGTTTGAAATGATTATATCACATTATGTCAAAAAAGAAAAGAGAGTAAATACGGTTTTGGAAAAATGTAAAAAGATATGGCTTTGTATGGCTTTTCAGTGTATAATAAAAATATGGATAATTATTGAAGCGGAAAGGGTGGTTGAAATGAAAAGGCTTGGCAGATTGCTTGCAGCTTTTTGTGCGGCAGTAATGGTTACGGGTTCTGTAAACGTATATGCCTATACGGACGCTGAATTTAAGGATATAGAAATGCTCCCTGCGGAGGGCTTTTATACCGTAATAACTGACGTTGAGGGGGATACACATACATACGACGGCGTTATAGACGCAAAATCCATAGAGGGCAGCAGCCTTGCGGAGAAAATTGCCTCATATAAGATATATGAAAATGATGAGCAGATAATAAGCGTTGAGCTTAACGATATTATATCGGATAATAATTTAAAGGCATTTGGTGTGGACGGACAGCCTGTTGTAAACGGATATTACAGCGTTAAATTTGTGCTGTCCGAGGAGGATAATACCGAGGTATTTTTAACGGGTCTTTCAGACTCAAACCTCGATATGGTGCAGGAGGAGCTAATTGGGGCAAAGCTCGCAGGCACTGTGTTTTCGATGGAATCGCTTGATTTTATTGACGCAGAAAAAACAGATATGCCTGGCGATGGAGATAATGAGCTGTGCTGGGCAGCAGCGGCAGCCAATATACTCCATTACACAGGCTGGGGACAAAAGGCAGGCTTTAGCAGCCCCGACGCACTGCTTGATTTGTTTGCAGATAGCTTTACTGATGTTCCCGGAAATGGATTTTATGGATTGGAATGGTTTTTTAACGGTACATACACTGTGCAGGGTTATGATAACTGGTCCCAGGTTAAGGAATACGGAACAAGCGGCAAATACCTTGAAAAATATGACATACAAAAGGTTGAAGAGTATATCTCTGTGGGGCAAAATCACAGAAACATAAATGAGGTTATGACAGGGCTTGAAGCGGGCAGCGGTGCTCAGATTACAATTTCATGGTTAGTTGGTGACGGCTTAAGAATGGGAGGTCATGCAATAACGCTCTGGGGATATATCTGCGATAAGGACTATGACATAAATGACGCTGAGTATTATACGGGACTTATTGTGTCGGACTCGGACTCGGATATGCAGGCTAGTGAAAACAGGCGTTCTGCGCCAAACAAGCTCTGTGTACTCAATAT
>CABUWB010000182.1 GCA_902495025.1 uncultured Eubacteriales bacterium | reverse complement strand
GCGACAGAATTGAGGCAGGTACCTTTATGTGTGCGGCGGCGGCAACAGGCGGCGAGCTTTTTATAAAGGGTGCCGACCCATGCAGCTTTACCACACTTACTGATACACTGCGCAGCATGGGCTGTGTGATAAAGGAGCGGCGTTCTCTTGTGTATATTGACGCACCAAAGCGGCTCTCCTGTGTGGATTATATAAAAACCGCACCATACCCTGCCTTTCCTACGGATATGCAGGCACAGCTTACAGCGGTACTTTGCAGGGCAGAGGGTGTCAGCGTGGTCGAGGAGGGCGTGTTTGAGGCACGCAGCAGGCATATTGCCGAGCTTAAAAAAATGGGTGCGGATATTGAGTGTACCGATGAGCGGCATTTTGAAATACGTGGTGTTAAAAGACTGTGCGGCTGCGATTTGTATGCAGGGGATTTGCGTGGTGCTGCGGCACTTGTAATTGCAGCCCTTGCAGCAGAGGGCAAAAGCGTGGTGCACAATATAAGCTATATAAGACGTGGCTACGAATGTTTTGAAAATAAGCTCGCCTGTGTAGGTGCGGAAATTGTTGCAGTAGACGAAATTTTTTATTGACATTGCGGCTTTTTACCTATATTATATATATAACCGTATTTATGCGGAATTTACGGGCGGGTGCTGTATATGAAGAAGATAATGTCGTTTATTTTGTGGACCGTAATTACACTGTGTCTGGTGTTTGCGGCTATGTGCTTTTTTCCGTATTTTAATATATCGGATATACAGGTAAACGGTATAGAGAGCCTTTCAAAGGAGCAGGTAATAAGTATGTGCGGGCTTGACAGAAGCCACAATCTTTTTGCCTACAATACTATTAAGGCGGCAAATACGCTTAAAGCAAATAATTATATAAAAAATGTCAGCTTTAAAAAATCCCCTCCCCAGACTCTTGTTATCAACGTTGAGGAATACGGGGTCAGGGGCTACATACCGTATATGAACTCATATCTGTATATAGACGGTGAGGGGCGTGTTATTGACTCCCGTCCTGATATGACAAAGCAGCTCCCTATCCTTACGGGACTTAATTTTGACAGCTTTACTATCGGCGAGGTGCTTGAAACGGATAATACCTACACCTATAAGGCTGTAAGTGAAATGGCGGATTTGTTTACCGCCTATGAGCTTTCAAGTGATGTAATCAAGGTTGATGTGTCCGATACGGATAATATTCATCTTTATGTGGACAAGGTTGATGTTAAGTTTGGCAGCTTTGACGATGCAAATGACAAAATTGTGGAGCTTAATGAAATTTTAAAACAGCTTGATACTTCCATTGCTGGTGTGCTTGACCTGACAGCAGCCAACCCTACATTCAAGTATCTGAGCTGAAAAATTGTTTTTTTACAAAAAACTTCATTAAAATAATAAATTTTTTTAAAAATAGTATTGAAAAATTGCAAAAAAAAAGATAATATATAATTATGTATATATATTTACAAGGATTATTCGCTGTATGACAGTGCTTATAAATACTTAGGAGGGAATTATTGTGATAGATGTTGTGAATGAAACCAATGATTTGGCAAAAATCGTTGTCCTTGGTGTGGGCGGCGGCGGCAACAATGCCGTAAACCGTATGATTGCTGCAAACTCCGAGGGTATTGAGTTTATTGCCATTAATACTGACCAGATGGCGCTTAACAACTCTCCCGCAGAAAGAAAAATTGCAATCGGTACAGAGCTTACAAAGGGTCTTGGCGCAGGCGGCAGACCTATAGTAGGTCAGCAGGCTGCCGAGGAAACTGCAAAGGAGATTGCCGCTAACCTTGAGGGTGTGGATATGGTATTTATTACTGCCGGTATGGGCGGCGGTACAGGTACGGGCGCAGCTCCCGTAATTGCAAAAATTGCAAAGGACAAGGGTATACTTACCGTTGCGGTTGTTACAAAGCCTTTCGGTTTTGAGGGCAGAAAGCGTATGAAGAATGCGCTTGACGGTATTACAGAGCTCAGAAAGTATGTTGATACCCTTATTGTTATACCTAACAATAAGCTTATGGATATTGCAGATAAAAACACAACTGTTCCCGAGGCGTTTGAAATGGCAGACAGCGTGCTTCATCAGGGTGTAACAGGTATTTCCGACCTTATTACAAAGCCTGGTATGATTAACGTTGACTTTGCAGACGTATGTACGGTTATGAGGGACCAGGGTCTTGCTCACTTTGGCGTTGGCGAGGCTACAAGTGTTGAGGAGGCTGCACAGAAGGCTATTAACTCTCCTCTGCTTGAAACATCTATTACAGGTGCAAAAAATCTTCTTATCAATGTTGCAAGCGGCAACAACCTCAGCATTATCGAGGTGGGCAACGCTGCCGACAGCATTGCGGATTTGCTTGATGAGGACGCTGAAATTATCTTTGGTACATCTATTAACGATGTACTTGGCGATAAGGTTATCGTTACCGTTGTTGCAACAGGTCTTGTTGATGAAAATGCACCACAGGCAGCTCCTGCACAGCAGCCACAGGCGGCAGAGCCACAGCCACAGGCAGCTCCACAGTCATCTGCACAGAGCTTTATCAACTCACTGCATCGTATGAATAACAGCGAGCCTGTTATTACAAGGCCTCATTTCTCCGATTCACGCAGCAGGTCAAGCGAGCCTATTGAAAATTCGGGTGAGGTTGAGAGAGTGGATATTGACCCTAAAAAGCTTGATATTCCCGATTTCCTTAAAAATCGTATGAAATAATATGGATAAAAATTTAATTTAAACACAAAATACCTTCTATAGAGCTTATTCTATGGGAGGTATTTTTATGTATAAAATTATAAAAAGGCTGACGGCGCTTGTGCTTGCCATGTCGTTTTTGTCCATAACGGTAAATGCGCAGGAGCAGAGTGCGCCTATTGAGGTTGATGCAAGGTCGGCAGTGTTAATGGAGCAGTCAACAGGCAAAATACTGTATCAGAAAAATGCTGACGAGGCTCTGCCGCCCGCAAGCGTTACTAAAATTATGACCCTGCTTATTATTTACGACAGCGTGGCGAGCGGCAAAATTAAGTGGAGTGATAATGTAAGTGTGTCAGAGCACGCTGCAAGCATGGGTGGCTCACAGATTTTTCTTGAACCAGGCGAAACTCAGAGCGTGGAAACGCTTACAAAGTCCATTGCCATAGCCTCTGCAAATGATGCGGCGGTTGCAATGGCGGAGTTTATTGGCGGCAGTGAGGACGGCTTTGTTGAGCTTATGAATGAGCGTGCAAAGGGACTTGGTATGAAAAATACCACCTTTAAAAATGCGTGCGGTCTTGATACCGACGGTCATGCAATGAGTGCAGCTGATATTGCAATTATGAGCAGGGAGCTTATGCTTAAATATCCTGATGTCAAAAAGTATACCACCACATGGCAGGACACAATTACGCATACCACAAAAAAAGGTACAACCGAGTTCGGTCTTACCAACACCAATAAGCTGATAAAGTGGTACAACAACGCTACGGGGCTTAAAACAGGCTCTACGGGCAAGGCGCTTTACTGCCTGTCGGGTACGGCAACAAGGGACGGTATGGATTTAATTGCTGTTGTTATGGCTGCACCCGACCCAAAGGTGCGCTTTAAAGAGGTTATGAAAATGCTTGACTACGGCTTTGCAAACTATGCTGTTGCAAAGGGTGAAAGCGAGGGTACTCAAAAGGGTGAGGTGCGTGTGTTAAAGGGTGAAAGCGACAGCGTTGCTGCCGTTATAAAGGGCAGTGTAAGCACCGTTATAAAAAAAGGTGAAAATGCGGCTTTAGAGGGGAAGGTGGAGCTTTGCGAGGCTGTTAATGCCCCTATTAAAAAGGGTGATAAGCTTGGTACGCTTACCTATTACAGCGGCAAGGATAAGGTCGGCACTTGCGACCTTGTTGCCGCACAGGACGTTGAAAAGGCAGGCTTCGGACACAATCTAAAGAGAGTGTTTTTGAGCTGGGTAGGGTAGGATAAATTAATGTTTATCGGTATGTTGTATTTTCAAATTAATATAATACCCAACATCAACTGGTAGGGGCGGATATTATCCGCTCGAAATTTAGCACATCATAATTACTAACGGGCGGCAGATTGCCGCCCCTACAATTGAAATATTGAGGTGTTGATTTATTCCCATAAACAATAATTTTATTTAATACTAATTCTGTATTTATACATATGATATATATACAGATATTCCGCCGCAAACTGAATTTTGGTAGGATTAAAGCCCTCACAGCGTGGATAGATAAAATAGGTATTGTCGGTTGTTGAGAGTGTAATACATACGCCCTTTCCCCTGTAATCATATTCGGTGTGGACAGAAAAGCAGTCTGCAGAGGGGAAAGAGAGTGTTTCCTCCTCCGTTTTGCCATAGTCAGTCAGGGTTAAGTAAAAGCCCTTTTTATTGTGTACAAGTCTGCCGCCGCCAAGGTCGATAAAGTTATACTCATTAGGCAGGGACTCAATATGCACACTGCCGTCAAAATTATAGCTGCCCTCGTCAATTTCCTTTATGATCTGCGCCCTCTGCCATTCATAAAAGTCGGGTATATGCGTATATTCGCCGTTTTTTACAAGTCTGCCGTATTCGTCCATTTCCCATACGGCATTGCAGCCTGTGCAGAAAAGCCTTGCGCCTTCGGTCTGCATTTTAAACTCACTGCCGCATACGGGGCATTTGTAAAGCACATTTTCAAGCCCCTCCGCACGCTTTTTATATGTAATTTTTATTTTGTTTTCAAGCTGATAGCGGTAT
>CABUWB010000181.1 GCA_902495025.1 uncultured Eubacteriales bacterium | reverse complement strand
GTGCAGCAGAATACAGAACAGCACGCTTATGCCTGCACAAAGACAGGCGAGCAGCAGGGCATTGCCTGCACCTGTTACCGTAAACTCCGATATGCTGAATATGTGAAAGGTTTCCTCCGCAAGCTGAAAGCGGTCAGCAATATAATCGCTTGTAAGCGAGGCAATAGCGCAGGGCACAAGCGCAGCATAATTCATTGTGCCTATGCTTATAACCTCAATTGAAAATATGGCAGCCGCAATTGGCGTACCGAAAAGCGCCGAGAAAGCCGCCGCCATACCGCACATAATAAATATCTTTCTGTCACCCTCATCAAGCCTTAAAATACCGCCGAGAAAGCTGGCAAGGCTGCCGCCAATCTGCAGTGCGGCGCCCTCCCTGCCGGCAGAGCCGCCAAAAAGGTGCGTAACAATTGTGGACACAAAAATAAGCGGAGTCATTTTAAGCGGCACGTCCTCGCCCGAATTAATGGACTCGATAACAAGATTTGTACCCCTGTCATTTCCGTCATTAAGCAGCCTGTAAAACCATACAATGGCAAGACCTGCAAACGGCAGACCCAGTATAATTACATCATGCCCCTCTCTGAATCTGATTGCCATGTGCATAAGCTCATAAAAGGCAACGCATACAAGACCGATTATCGCCCCTGCAAGAGCCGAAAACAATATCCACCTGAGCAAAACAAATATTCTTTTAAAAATATGCTTAAAAAAGCTTTTCACTTTATCCATAGCTTTCTCCCTCAGCAAAAATCTACAAAATTTTCCTATTTGTATTTTATTATAAGGTGAAATTATAGTCAATATTTTATTTTCATATTATTTTAGTACTGCCAAAATAAAAATAATGTTGCTAAAATTAAATTAATATTGTATAATAGGGTAAGGATTGATATTCATAACTGTTTTACAAATGCAAATTTTGCATTTATAAGGCAGCTTATGGCAACTTAAATAATAAAAAGGGGGGAGTAGGAGCATGATTAACAACAACAATAATGATGCACCTGTAAGAAATACTCCTGATGAGCCTAAGGAGGCACTGCGTAACTGGGAAAAGCTTTCCAAGCGTGGGCTGGAAACAATACCGCTTTATCTGCAGACTATGGGCTACACAAAAATTGCTGTAATAGGCTATACGGAAACAGCCGGGGAGTTTATAAGGGCGGCGTTATCCGAAGACATAAGCATAGTTTTGTTCCTTGATAAGGACGAGCTTGACCCCGGTATAGGTGTGCCCGTTTATCGTGACCTTGCAGGCATGCTCAGCCAGAACCACTGTACACTTATTGTGGATACCAACTATCACAAGTTTCTTTTAAGACGTGTGTACTTTGACAGGTTCAATACCGAGTCATGTATTCTCTCACAGCTTTTTCTCAAAATTATGAATACGGAGCTTTTTAACTGGTCGCTCCACAATTATCCATATCGTGATGAAATGCTTGACGAGCTTATGACCCTGCTTGACAACCGCTACAAGAATATTGCTCTTGTAGGCAACGGCAGCTTTATTCAGGAGAAAAACAAGCGTTATTCACCTATAAAGCATGGCGTGCTTGCTTACATACCGCTTGAAAGCATACGTATTACCGACTCGGGCAGGCGATTTGACATACTTAAATATCCCGAGGTGGAATTTGACGCTGTAATTTACCTTGGCGTAAACAGCAACATTGCATTTTTTAAGGACAACACCAAAATTGAGCTTATAAACGTAAACTCCATCTGTCAGGAGCTTGCAATGAGCTATGACCTTGCAATTGATGTGCTGCCTACGCTTATGGCTAAGGGTGTAAAGGTATTTACCTTCCTTTATCCCGAAATATACACCCTCAACTATATGTTAAGGGCAAGAGGTCTGCCGCCTTTCAAGCGCAAGCCTTATCTGCACGTAATGGCTAAGGACCCTAACTACACCGAGGACATAAAGCAGTTTTACAAGGAGCTTTATACGCCCGACTATGTACAGGGCATACTTAAAAGACCTAGCGTTATTGAGGTAAACGGTTTAAGGCGTTATGCGGATTTCCACACCGATTTTTACAACATAGTAAACGGCAGACGACTTACAACACATACTCCGCCTGAAACCGTACATACGGTACATTTCTTTGGCAAATGTGTTGCCATGGGTCGTTATGTTGAGGATAAATATACAATACCAAGCCAGCTGCAGCGCTATATATGCAGGGACTTTGACGGCTATGAGGTTGTAAACTACGGTATTGAGGCAGATATTGAGATTAACAAAAAGCTTAAAAATATCCGCTTTAAAGAGGGCGACATTGTAATTCTCCTTTACCGCCATTACGACGTTTACCGCAACAAGGGTATTGACGTAAACTATATGCTCGACCTTATTTTAAAGGAAACACAGGAGCACAGGGAATATTTCCTTGACTCACCCGAGCACTTTAACCATATAATAAACGGCAAAATTGCAGAGCAGATTTTTAACACTGTTGCCGACAGTCTGGAGGAGTATCTCCACCTTACCGATACAGGCAGATATTTCTGCTATAATGATGATGACTTTGTAAGCGAGGCCGACAGCCTTGCACAGTCCAACCCAGAGCTGTTTAAGTTTGTAAATGAGCTTGCAGCAAAGCGCCAGCCTCTTCCCGAGGGCAGCGTTGTGGGCAGTATTGTTATGAACTGTAATCCGTTTACACTTGGACACCGCTACCTTATTGAACAGGCGGCAGCACAGTGCGACCTGCTTTACATATTTGTAGTTGAGGAGAATAAGTCAATCTTCAGCTTTGAGGACAGATTTATGCTCGTTCAGCAGGGTACGGCTGATTTGGAAAATGTAATTGTTATGCCTAGCGGCAGCTTTATGATTTCCACACTCACCTTCCCAGAGTACTTTAATAAGGATAACCCGGGCGCCGTTCAGGTTGACCCTTCAATGGACGTTGAAATTTTCGGCAAATATATTGCGCCTGCTTTGGGCATTAGCGTAAGATTTGCAGGCGAGGAGCCTTTGGATATGGTTACTAACCGCTATAACGAAACCATGAAGCGTATTCTTCCATCATACGGAATTACCTTTAACGTAATACCACGTAAGGAGTCCGACGGCAAGGTTATCAGCGCAAGCCGTGTACGTGAGTGCCTTAAACAAAAGGACTTTATCGAAATTAATAATCTTGTGCCCGATACCACCTTCAGGTATCTGCTGCAAAAATTCAGTTAAGCACATAAAAATAGGAGCTGTTGAAAAACAGCTCCTTGTTTTTTATATAAATTATTGTTTAGCGGTTTGTTTTGCTTTGCAAATTAAACATCATACCTAACGTTAAACTTGTATGGGCGGATTCTATATCCGCCCATTGATACATATATTACGTGTTTTAGGGCGGATATGGAATCCGCCCCTACGATTAAATCCCTACGATATTGGTTTTAATGTAATGGTGGTTTATGTTGCTGATAAACTCTAATTTATAATAATATAAATTAAAAACCGCCATTTGGCGGTTTTTAATCAGCAGTCCGTAATATCTATAATATCATAAACAACATCATTTTTTTCAATTTTCATATCAGCCTGCCACTGTTCATTCTGGGCGCTGTATATTTCCAGTTTCTTTTCTCTGATATATTCGGCCCTCAGTCCTTCCTTAACAGAGCTCATATCGGGGGACTCAACGGAGATTATTTTAAATATATAATATCCGTCGGAACATTCAATAACATCGCTTACCGCACCCTGTGGCAGGTGATAAAGCTCATCATTTACAGCCTCGTCATACATACCGTCCTCAAGCAGAAAGCTGTCTGTTTTGGTAGAGGTGGTGTATTCTGACTGGATTTTGTCAAAATCCTCGCCGTTGTTTATCCTTTCCCTTGCAGCAAGAGCCTTGTCATAATTTGCTGTGCTTGACTCCTCGTCAGCGGGCAGGAAAATCTGCTTTACAGTAATGTTGTTGTATCTTGCTATTTCGCTGTCATAATGCTCGTTGAAATAAGCCTCAAAATCCTCCTCATTTACCTCAAAGCCGTTTGTAACAAGGTCATAAACCTTTTGCTGTATGTGGCTTTCCTCAATTATTTTTTTTATATCCGACTCGGTAATACCAAGCTGCTTTGTTTTAGCCTCGCCCATATCATTGTAGAGGGCAGCGCTTTCGCTGGCAATCTGTGCCTTGTCTGTATCATCAAGCTTAATTTTAAGGTTGTCAGCCTGCGCAACAGCAGCCTTTACAAGCGTAAGAGAGTTAATTGCGTTCTGCTTTGCAACGTCCTGTGCACTTGTGCCGTCAAAGTCAGCCTCCCATATATCTGCGCCACCACGCTCCTCAAAGCTCTTTTTCTGCTCGTAGAGGTACACCATATATTCACCCTTGCTTATTTTGCTGCCGTTAATTGTAAGTACATAATTGTTGCTGCCTGCCGAACAGGCGCAAAAGGTAAGCAGCATAATAACTGCAAGCATTGCATTAATAATATGTTTCATAAATTCACCACCAATGTTTAAAGGAACACTACAATAAAATTATACAACATTGTCCAAGGTGTTTTCAACAAAATATTGCGTTGTAACAAAAGTGTAATATTAAGGAAAAAGTAAGCTAAATGTTATATAAATATAAGTTGTTCAACAATTTAACGTTTGATGTTGTTTATTTTTTTTCGATGTGGTATAATATAATTTATTAGAATCAAAAGGGAATTTATTTCCTTTTGATAAAATGAGTAATTAATCAGTTAAATAAAAAACTGGGGGACATACAATGCAGACAGACTATTTG
>CABUWB010000180.1 GCA_902495025.1 uncultured Eubacteriales bacterium | reverse complement strand
CGCACCCGCAATAAGCATTATTGACAGCACAATAAGCAAAAGCCTTGAAACAAGGTAGGTAAAGCTCTTTTCATTGTTTAACTTATTTAGAAATTTTGTATCCAATGCCCCACACCACCTTTAAGTACATAGGCTCCTTAGGGTTTACCTCAATCTTTTCCCTTATTCGCCTGATATGCACCGCAACGGTATTTTCGCTGTTGATAAAAGGCTCGTTCCACACCTTTTCATATATTTCCTCAATGGAGAAAATAACGTCGGGATTTTCCATAAGCAGCTGTAAAATTTTAAACTCAATAGGTGTCAGCTTAATGCTCTTTTCGTTTACCTTAACCTCCTTTGTCTTTTTGTTAAGGTAAAGACCTCTTATTAAAAGCTCGTCATTATTCTGCTGAAAGCTGGCAAATTTGGTATAGCGCCTTAAATTTGATTTTACCCTTGCTATAAGCTCCAGAAAGTTAAAGGGCTTTGTTATATAATCGTCAGCACCTATGTTAAGTCCTAAAATAACATCACTGTCCTCGCTCTTTGCAGAAAGCACAATAATAGGTATGTCCTTTTCCTGCCTTATTTTAAGTATTGCCTGTATGCCGTCCATTTTAGGCATCATTAAGTCCATAATTATAAGATGAATGTCGGGCACCTGCTCCAGTATCTTCAGCGCCTCAACGCCGTCGCACGCCTTGTAGACCTTCATCTGCTCATTGGTTAAGTATATGTCTATTGCATTTAAAATTTCCTTGTCATCGTCTGCCACTAAAATTTTGTATTCCATATTATCACCTCTTAAAATAATTGTACCTTATTATAATTAATAAAAACAACGAATTTTTATTAAATTTTTCTTAATATAATAAACAATTTCTGACCCGATAAAATTTATTTTCTGTGATAATTTTACACTACTGCTTTAATTATGTAAAGGCAAACCTGTTTTTTTGTACAAACAAATGTATTTGGTCAACCTGCCTGCAACTCATCATTCAAAAAATAAACAAATCACACCCTATAAAACTATAAAATATTGGTTAAAATTAACATAGCTCAAAACACACTTAAATTGGTGTTAAGAAAAATTAGCTTGAAATTTAATAGAATAATGCTATAATAGACTTACAAGATTGATAATTAATTAACAGACTTTTAAATTACACAAATCCGTAAAATATCTACATTTATCAAACATTATTGTAAAATATTTTGTTTGACAGGGTAAATAAATTACAGGTTTATGTTAAAAAAATGTCATATTTTTATCATATCTTGTAAAGAATGGTATTATTTTGGGTCCCTATTTTTATAATGAAAGGATGGCTTAAAAATGGAGAATGAAGTAAACTCACCGATTACACTTATTGACAACGTAGATGCACTTATGGCTAAAATGAAGGCTATGAGGCAGGCGCAGAAAATATTTGCGACCTATACACAGGAGCAGGTTGACAAAATTTTCTTTGCGGCGGCAATGGCAGCAAACAAGGCACGTATACCCCTTGCCAAAATGGCAGTTGAAGAAACGGGCATGGGCATAGCCGAGGACAAGGTTATTAAAAACCACTTTGCAAGCGAATATATCTACAACGCTTACAGAGACACAAAAACCTGCGGCGTTATTGAGGAGGATAAGGCAGGCGGCATTAAAAAGATTGCCGAGCCTATCGGTCTTGTGGCTGCGGTTATCCCTACAACCAACCCCACCTCAACAGCAATATTCAAAACACTTATCTGCTTAAAGACACGCAACGCAATTATTATAAGCCCTCACCCAAGAGCAAAAAAGAGCACTATTGAGGCTGCTAAAATTGTTCTTGATGCAGCCGTAAAGGCAGGCGCACCCGAGGGCATTATAGGCTGGATTGATGTGCCATCACTGGAGCTCACAAATATGGTTATGAAAAATGCCGACATTATACTTGCAACAGGCGGCCCCGGTATGGTAAATGCCGCATATTCATCAGGCAAGCCTGCTTTAGGTGTAGGCGCAGGCAACACACCTGTTATTATTGACAGCACAGCCGACATAAAACTTGCAGTCAACTCAATAATTCACTCAAAAACCTTTGACAACGGTATGATTTGCGCCTCTGAGCAGTCGGTTACAGCACTTGCCGATGTATATGACGCTGTTAAGGCAGAGTTTGCTGCAAGAGGCTGTTATATTCTGAAAGATGACGAGCTTGACAAGGTAAGAAAGACTATCCTTATAAACGGTGCGCTTAACTCAAAGATTGTAGGTCAGAGCGCACACACAATAGCTGCACTTGCAGGTGTTGACGTACCCGAAAGCACAAAAATCCTTATAGGCGAGGTTGAAAGCGTTGACCTATCCGAGGAATTTGCACACGAAAAGCTCTCACCCGTACTTGCACTTTACAGGGCAGCAGACTTTGACGAGGCAATAGCAAAGGCAGAAAGGCTTGTTGCTGACGGCGGCTATGGTCATACCTCATCTCTGTATATCAATACAGCAGAAACTGAGAAGATGGCAAAGCATGCAAATGCAATGAAAACCTGCCGTATTCTTATAAACACACCTTCCTCACAGGGCGGTATAGGCGACCTTTACAACTTCCGCTTAACCCCATCGCTTACACTTGGCTGTGGCTCATGGGGCGGCAACTCGGTATCTGAAAACGTAGGTGTAAAACACCTTATCAACATCAAGACCGTAGCGGAGAGGAGAGAGAATATGCTTTGGTTCAGAGCGCCTGAAAAGGTTTACTTTAAGAAAGGCTGTATGAGCACCGCACTTGACGAGCTTGGTACAGTTATGCACAAAAAGAAAGCGTTTGTGGTTACAGACCAGTTCTTATACAAAAACGATTATGCAAAGCCTATTTTTGACAAGCTGGACGAAATGGGCATTAAATACACCTGCTTTTATGATGTTGCACCCGACCCAACCCTTGCCTGCGCAAAGGAGGGTGTTGCACAGATGAGAGCCTTTGAGCCTGATGTTATTATTGCACTTGGCGGCGGCTCGGCAATGGACGCAGCAAAGATTATGTGGGTAATGTATGAGCACCCAGAGGCTGACTTTATGGATATGGCAATGCGCTTCTGCGATATAAGAAAGAGAATTTACACTTTCCCACACATGGGCGACAAGGCATATTTTGTAGCAATACCTACATCCTCCGGTACAGGCTCTGAGGTAACGCCTTTTGCCGTTATTACTGATGAAAAGTCGGGTATCAAGTACCCTCTTGCAGACTATGAGCTTATGCCTGATATGGCAATTATCGACGCTGACAATATGAAGGACCAGCCAAAGGGACTTACCTCCGCAAGCGGTATTGACGCACTTACACACGCACTGGAGGCTTATGCCTCGGTTATGGCAACCGACTACACCGACGGTATCGCTTTAAAGGCTATGAAGCTGATATTCAAGTATCTTCCATCTGCTTATGAAAACGGCAGCAGGGATATGAAGGCAAGAGAGGAAATGGCTAATGCCTCTGCTATGGCAGGTATGGCTTTTGCAAATGCCTTCCTCGGTGTATGCCACTCCATGGCGCATAAGCTCGGCGCTTTCCACCACCTGCCACATGGTGTTGCAAACGCTCTGCTTATCACCCTTGTTATGAGGTATAACGCTAACCCCGTACCACCAAAAATGGGTACTTTCCCACAGTACGAGTATCCTCACACACTTGAAAGATATGCCGAGTGCGCACATTTCTGCGGTATCTGCGGCAAGGACGACGAGGAAACGCTTGACCTGTTCATCAAGGCAATTGAGGAGCTCAAGGAAAAGGTAGGCATTAAAAAGACAATCAGGGACTATGGCATTGAGGAGGATAAATTCCTTGCAACGCTTGATGAAATGACCGAGCAGGCATTTGATGACCAGTGTACGGGTGCAAACCCACGCTATCCGCTTATGAGTGAGATAAAGGAAATGTACCTCAAGGCATACTATGGTGAATAATAAGGGGGATTTGTAATGAACATTAATCTTGAAAACGCACAGGTAATTGCAAGACGCAACAATAAGGTTGTATATAGGGTTGATAATTATGCGGTAAAGCTGTTTGATGAAAGCTTTTCAAAGTCAGATATTTTAAACGAGGCGCTTAACCATGCAAGGGTTGAGGAAACAGGTCTTAAAGTGCCTGCCCTTGTTGAGGTTGAAAAAATTGACGGCAAGTGGGCTATTGTAACCGATTATATCGAGGGCAAAACCCTTGCCGAGCTTATGAAGGAAAATCCCGAAAAGCTTGAGGAATATATGGAAAAGTTTGTTGATATTCAGCTTGAAATGCACGCAGACAGAGCGCCTATGCTCAACAGACTTTACGATAAGCTCTACCGCAAAATATCCGAGTGCGGACTTGACGCAAGCACAAGATATGACCTGCATACACGCCTTGAAAGCCTGCCAAGCCACAATAAGGTGTGTCAGGGCGACTTTAACCCCAGCAATATTATCATCAAGGACGACGGCAGCTATTATATTATGGACTGGTCGCATGCAGTACAGGGCAACGCCAGCTCCGACGCCGCTATTACCTACCTTTATTTCTCATTAAGAGGTAAGGATAAAGAGGCTAAAATGTACCTTGATATGTTCTGCAAAAAGAGCGATACCGCAAGGCAGTATGTGCAGAAATGGATGCCTATTGTCGCAGCCGCTCAGCTTGAAAAGAGCACCGAGGAAGAAAAAAAGCTGCTTATGAGCTGGATTGACGTTGTTGATTACGAGTAAAATAAACAGGGCTGTTGCAAATTAATGCAGCAGCCTTGGTTTTTGTTTAATATAAATTAGAGTTTATAGGTG
>CABUWB010000179.1 GCA_902495025.1 uncultured Eubacteriales bacterium | reverse complement strand
CCCAGACAACAGTTTCCGAAACTACTACCAAAACAACAGTTTCCGAAACTACTACCGAGTCAACAACAACTGCTCCTGCAGGAAATGATGCAAGCCACAGCTTTGCCAATGGTCTTGACAGCTCATACTATACAATAAGCGGCAACCTGTCCACCTCAAAGGGCAGCGTTGAGTACGGCGGTGAAACAATAAGCCAGTGCCTTAAAATAGAGAGCAAAACAAGCATAACCTTTACCGCCGCAAATGACGGTACACTTACAATGGTATTTGGCTCCGACGGAGCAGGCTGTACCATTTATGTTGATGATACCTCATACGAAATACCAAGCAGCGGCATATTAACGGTTGATTTAAGCGCAGGCGCACATACAATAAAGAAAAACAGCGGAAGCTCTAACCTGTTCTATATCAGCTATTCATAAAAATTAATAATCACTAAAAAGGGCAGGCACAAATAAGTTGAAGCTTATTTGTGCCTGCCTTTTATTTAACTACATACATTTTCAATAAAATACTTATGTACCGCAGCCGACTCCGTCAGTTCTGGGTGAAATGCCGTAACCAGCATATTTTTCTCCCTTGCGGCAACAATTCTGTTATCCACCACAGAAAGCACGTCAACTCCGTCATTGGCATACTTTATGTAAGGCGCTCTTATAAAGCGCATGGGTATTTCACCAATGCCCTTAAACTCGCCTGTGGTTTCAAAGCTGCCAAGCTGCCTGCCGTAGGCGTTGCGCTCGGCGGTTATATCCATCAGTGCAAGGTGGCTGCGTGCGGCGTTTTCAATATTATGCGCAAGCAGCAAAAGCCCTGCACAGGTACCGAAAACAGGCATACCCTCTTTAATTTTATCCCTTATTAAATCAAACATATTAAGCTCACGCAGCAGCTTGCCCATAACCGTACTTTCACCGCCCGGCAGCACCAGTGCATCAAAGTCCTCACTGCAGTCGCTCTCCTGCCTTAATTCAAGGGTTTGTACACCAAGGCTTTCAAGCATTTTTTCATGCTCTATAAAAGCTCCCTGCAAAGCAAGTACGCCAACCTTCATATTACTTACCTCTTTCCGCCATTAAAAGCTCAATTTCGTCCTCGTTAATTCCGACCATTGCCTCGCCTAAATCCTCGGATAACTCTGCAAGCATTTTTGCATCGTTAAAGTTAGTAACAGCCTTTACAATAGCCTGCGCCCTCTTTGCAGGGTTGCCCGATTTAAAGATACCCGAGCCTACAAATACGCCCTCTGCGCCAAGCTGCATCATAAGCGCCGCATCTGCAGGTGTTGCAACTCCGCCTGCCGCAAAGTTTACAACAGGCAGCTTGCCGTTTTCGTGTACATAGTAAAGCAGCTCATAAGGCACACCCAGTCTTTTGGCATTGTCAAACAGCTCGTCCTCGCTGCAGTTTGCAATTCTCCTTATTTCACTCTGCATCATTCTCATGTGTCTTACAGCCTGCACAACATCACCTGTGCCAGGCTCACCCTTTGTCCTTATCATGGACGCACCCTCGGCAATTCTTCTGAGTGCCTCACCCAAATCCTTTGCGCCGCACACAAAAGGCACGTCAAACTTTGTTTTGTCAATGTGGTAAACGTCATCGGCAGGTGAAAGCACCTCGCTCTCGTCTATGTAATCAATCTCTATTGCCTGCAAAATCTGTGCCTCCGCAAAATGACCTATGCGGCACTTTGCCATAACAGGTATTGAAACAGCCTCCTGTATGCCCTTTATCATTTTAGGGTCGCTCATTCTGGAAACACCGCCTGCAGCCCTTATATCGGCAGGTATTCTCTCCAGAGCCATAACGGCACAGGCGCCAGCCTCCTCTGCAATTTTAGCCTGCTCGGGTGTGGTAACATCCATAATTACGCCGCCCTTTAACATTTGTGCAAGCTCACAGTTTAATTTATATCTTGACATTTTTGTAACCTCCTATTGAATTTTATAAAAATTATGTATATAATTATAGACAAAACTGATACGCTTTAAATACCCAGTTTTAATTTATTTTATAAGGTCAGAAGGTGTAAAAATGCTTACCTATATGCTTGATGGCAGTGCAAAAGCTCCGCTGTATGAACAGCTTTACAGCCATATTAAAAACGATATACTGGCAAAAAACATTGCCGCAGGTGAAAAGCTGCCCTCAAAAAGAGCGCTTGCCGCCAACCTTAAAATAAGCGTGATTACGGTTGAAACCGCTTATGAGCAGCTTCTCTCCGAGGGCTATATATACTCAAAGCCAAAAAGCGGCTATTACGCAAACGACATAAACAAAAATCTTTCCATAGCTCCAACTGACATTAATCCAATACCAGTACGCAAAAATTTGACAAGGTCAGATTACCGCTATGAGTTTAAAACAAATGCCGTTGACACAAAGCATTTTCCTTTTTCGGTATGGGCAAAGCTGATGAGGGAGGTTTTGAGGGATAAGGACAAGGAGCTGCTTAACAAAAGCGAGCCAAAGGGACTTTATGCACTAAGGGTTGAAATTGCAAAGTATTTAAAGGCATACAGGGATATAAGCTGCCAGCCCGAGCAGATTATTGTTGGCGCAGGCTCGGAATACCTTATAAACCTTATAATGCAGCTTTTGGGAAAAAACAAAAAATACGCCGTTGAAAATCCCGGCTATCATAAAATAGCCAAAATCCTTAGCGCATACGGCAACGAAACGGAGTATCTGCCCCTTGACGAGTACGGCGTAAGTATGGAGCACCTTATTTACTCAAAGGCTGACGTGCTGCACGTATCACCCTCACACCAGTTTCCTACGGGCATTACAACACCCATTAAAAGGCGGTATGAAATTTTGCAGTGGGCTGTAAACTCTGGCGGATATATTATTGAGGACGACTACGACAGTGAGTTCCGCTATACGGGCAGACCTGTGCCCGCCCTGCAAAGCCTTGACAGCCACAGCAGGGTTATTTATATGAATACCTTTGCAAAAAGCCTTGCGCCCTCGCTAAGAATAAGCTACATGGTACTGCCATGGGATTTGGTTTATAAATTTGACAGAGAGCTGACCTTTTACTCCAACACCGTATCCTGCTTTGAGCAGTATACGCTTACAAAATTTATGTCGGAGGGATATTTTGAAAGGCATATTAACCGAATGAGAAATATATACAAGGCACGCATTGCCGCAATAAAGGACTGCCTTGCAGGCAAAAGCATTACCATTAAGGGAGAAAATACAGGACTGCACCTTGTACTGGAGTTTGACGGCAGCACCGATGCCGCCGCTATTATTCAAAAAGCGAAGGAAAAATCCATACTTATTACCGATATTGACAGCTACTATATTTACGGCAAAGCACCAAAGGCCGCAATAGTGCTGGGCTATACGGGTATAGGCAGAGAGGATATTATAAAGGCATTTAAGATACTAAATGAAATATGGTGATAGCTTACAATGCCATTATTTCATAAATTTGTCAATGGCACTGCTAAGCTCCTCTACCACCTGCATATCGTTATTTTTTACCGCCTCGACAAGGCAGGTTTCTATATGGTCTTTCAGTATAACCCTGCCAAGGCTTTTTACGGCGGCGTCAACGGCGGACAGCTGAATAAGCACCTCGCTGCAGTCCCTGCCGTTTTCCACCATTTTTTTTACGCTGTTCATGTGTCCTATAATTCTTGACATTCGGTTTAAAACTGCCTTTGTCTGTTTGTGTGGGTGTGTGTGGGCGTGTACAAGCTGTGTACCGTCCTCCATTGTGTGGGTATGAGTATTGTTTTTCATAGTACCTCCTGTTAAATATAGGGGGGATATGCTTTTTATCCCCTTTTATGTTTTGTGAAAGCCTTTATTTAAGCCAAAAAAATATCTATGAATTTTATCCCCCATACAGGCTTGCACAGGGGGATATTTTGTGCTATTGTACGTATATAAAAATTCAGCAGGGACGCTGCCCTTATTTTTGTAAATAAGGTGGCGTTCTTTTTTTATTAAAGGAGGAATAAATATGGCTTGTTTTATAGTTCCCGCAGTTGAAGCGGCAGTAGTTACGGCTGCCACACATTCTTTAAAGAAAAAGGCACACACAGCCGACACCAAAATCACATCAAAGCATGACAGCTTTGGCATGGCACTTTGCAAAAGGCTTAACCTGCTTAATAATATGCTCTGGGGCGGCTCGGCACTGCTTGCCTTTGAGCACCTATGGCATGGTGAAATTGTGCCATGGTTTCCGTTCCTTACAAATGCCGTTAATGCGGCAGACCGTATGGAAATGCTGCACGAAATGGCAACGGTCGGCAGCTCAATGGCGCTGCTTGTAACTGGTGTATGGTTTACCATGACAGCCGTTATGTACAGCCTTGATAAAAAGTCGTCCGTTTTATCTGAAGGAGAGATATTATGACACTGCTTATAACCATATTTGCCGCAGTTATATCAACCGTCCTGTGGTATGCCATAGACAGCACAAACAAAATAAAGCTCGGCACACTAAGCCTTATGTACTGGGGTGCCTCGCTTATGTGGCTTGTTGATGCCGTTTTTGAATATATCGAAATGGGTGCGGAGTTTTTTACCCCTGTCCCCGCCGATATGCTCAATGATACTTACCTCGGTATTTCCGTTACAGCATTCGGTCTTGTGATATGGCTTGTAATTCTGCTTATAAACGACCCTAAGGGGGTTATAAAGAGAGCGATTTTAAAGTAATACTAATGTTTACCGATGTAAATTAACACCTCAACATTTCAATCGTAGGGGCGGCAATCTGCCGCCCGTCAACCATTGTGGTTTGTTCTACATTCGGGCGGATATAGAATCCGCCCCTACAAGTTAATT
>CABUWB010000178.1 GCA_902495025.1 uncultured Eubacteriales bacterium | reverse complement strand
TGTGTGATGCACTGATAACAACGCCTGCGTCAGCCTCGTACTTTCTTACAAGGTGAGCAACACCCGGTGTTGGCACAACACCCATGCTTACCGCATGAGCGCCTACCGAGCATATACCTGCAATAAGGGCTGCCTCGAGCATATCTCCCGAAATTCTTGTATCCATACCCACAACTATTTTAGCTGCGTGGTTAGTCTGCTTTGTAAGCACATAGGCACCTGCACGACCAACTCTGTAAGCAAGCTCGGGTGTAAGCTCAACGTTTGCAACACCTCTTACGCCGTCGGTTCCAAAAAATTTACCCATCGCTTTTTCCTCCAAAATGATAGCTGTTATTTGTGTGTATACTTACACATCTTATTCTATGATTATACCACTATTGACCTGCGAATACAACAATTTTATTTTTACGCATAAAAAGCCCCGCAGATACGGAGCTTTAAAATAGTTATTTTATTAACGACACACCGACCTTTGCTTTTTTAATCTTCTTGTTCTGCATAATTTTAAGTATGTCGTTTACGTATTTTCTCGGTACCTCAACAGTTGAATGGTCGGGGTATACCTCAATGTGACCTAAGCATTTGCCCGATATGCCGCACTCGCCTGCAATTGCGCCTACAATATCCTTTGCCCTTATGCTCTTTTTGGAGCCTGCGTTTATTTTAAGCTCCACTATGGCGTCGGGGTCAGATAAATATTCCTCGGCATTTTCGGCGTCCTCGTCATGCAGGGCGAGCTTCATAAGCGCCGCTGCAATATCCATTGAGCTTATATCTTCGTCCATAAGCTGCTCAACCATTGCAATATATTTTGCAAGGTGGTTTTCGGCAACGGTATTTCTTACGCTGTCAAGAAACTCGTTTACCCTGTTGCGCTCAATGTCGGAGAGTGAGGGCAGCTTGCCAAGCTTGATTTTGCATTTTGCATAAGCCATTATCTCACGCAGCTTGTAAATGTCCCTGCCTACAACAAAGGAGAATGCCATACCCTCCTTGCCTGCCCTGCCTGTTCTTCCGATACGGTGCACATAGTATTCCTCGTCCTGTGGTATGTCGTAATTTATTACCATGGAAACGTCCTCAACGTCAATACCTCTTGCGGCAACGTCGGTGGCAACAAGTATTTCTATTGTGCGTGAGCGGAATTTTTTCATGACCATATCACGCTGTGTCTGCTTTAAATCACCATGCAGACCCTCGGCAAAGTAGCCCCTTGACTGTAAAATCTCCACCAAATCGTCAACCCTCTTTTTGGTGTTGCAGAATATTACCGTAAGCTCGGGGTTGTACATATCCATAAGGCGTGAAACTGCCTCGGGCTTGGTGCGCTCCTTAATTTCAAAATAGGTCTGCTCAATTTTAGGTACGGTAAGCTCCTTTTTAGCAACCTTTACAAACTTTGGATTGCGCTGGTAAGTTTTTGCAAGCTGCTTTATTTCCTCGGGCATGGTGGCGGAAAAAAGCACCGTCTGCCGCTCCTCGGGCATTTTGGAGAGTATTTTCTCAATATCATCACGAAAGCCCATGTCAAGCATTTCGTCAGCCTCGTCAAGCACAGCAAAGCGCACGTCACGCATTTTAAGCGTGTGGCGGTTGATGTGGTCTATAACTCTGCCGGGCGTACCAACAACCACCTGAACACCACGTCTTAATGCGGCAATCTGCCTGTCTATTGGCTGAACGCCGTAAATTGGCAGTATTTTAATGCCGTCCCTGTACTTTAAAAGCCGCCTTAATTCCTCGCAAATCTGTATTGCAAGCTCCCTTGTGGGTGAAAGTATGACTGCCTGCAGGCGCTGGCTGCTCTCGTCTATCATTTCAAGGCAGGGTATGCCAAAGGCGGCGGTTTTGCCCGTACCCGTCTGCGACTGACCTATTACGTCCTCGCCGCTTTTAAGCAGCTCTATTGTCTGCGACTGTATGGGTGTAGCCTCCTCAAAGCCCATGTCGGCTATGGCACGCAGGGTTTCGGGCGCTAAATTCATCTGTTCAAAGGTTAAATTTGACATAAGTATTTCCTTTCTTTTTACACACTGTCCACTATTTTAGCACACAGGCACGCTTTTTACAAGGAACAAATTTGTAATTGCGGCATAAGCTGATAAAAAACAAATAGGAGTTAAAATATGAACACCTATATTAACCCATATATTTTAAAGCTGATTGAAAAGGCTATTGCAGGCGAGGCAGAGGACTATGCGTTTTATACCGCCCTTGCAGAAAAATGCCCCGATAATGCCGAAATGCTGAATGATATTGCCGCAGATGAGCTTAAGCATAAAAAAATGCTCGACTCACTGTATGAGGATTTGACAGGTGCACCGCCAAGTAAAACCACGTTGAATGTGAGTGAGGATATAAGCGGAAGCTGTGCCGATATATTTAAGGACAGGGTAAAAGAGGAGCTTGACGGTGCGGCTATGTACCGTACACTGTATTTTGCCCTGCACGATAAGGCGTATAAAAATATGATTTTTGAGATTATGACCGATGAAATTATGCACGCAATAAGGCTTGGAGCATTAAGTTGATGTTCAGGGGATAGCCCTCTGTATTGAAAATTGTTTGAATTTATAGTAATAATCACGCTGCATATCCCGATATGATGTACAGCGTGATTTTTGGCTTATATATTTTTTTGAGTGTACAGAATTACATACTGCGTGCTTTCTTAATTCCCGCAAGAATAACCTTTTTTGCGTCAACAGCCTTTTCCTTAGGCAGAGGCTCAACGCCTTTAAGCGGATAATCCATACCGAGGCTTTTATACTTTACCTCGCCCATATTATGGTATGGCAGCACATCAAGCGCTTTAACATTTTTAAGCGTGCCGATAAAAAGTCCCAGCTTATAGAGGTAGTCCTTATTATTGGTAATACCCGGTACAACAACGTGTCTTATCCATACAGACACATTTTTTTCATCAAGCCATTTTGCAAAGGCAAGTATGTTGTCATTTGGCTGTGAGCACAGCTTAATATGCTCTGCATTGTCAATATGCTTAATGTCTAGCATAACAAGGTCGGTTACCTTGATAAGGGTGTCAAACTTTGACATAAGCTGCTCATTATCGGGGTTAAAGGTTACGCCCGAGGTGTCAAGACAGGTGTGTATGCCCTCTTTTTTTGCGGCAGTAAAAAGCTCCGTTACAAAATCTATCTGCATAAGCGGCTCGCCGCCTGTTACCGTAAGTCCACCCGATTTATAAAAGCTGCGTGCGTCATTATACTGTGAAAGTATTTCAGCAACGCTCATATCGCTGCCGCCCGACATATCCCATGTATCGGGGTTGTGGCAGTAAAGACAGCGCATAGGACAGCCCTTTAAAAATACAACCATTCTGACACCGGGACCGTCAACGGTGCCAAAGGATTCTATTGAATGTACATGACCTGTTACAGACATAATAGCCTCCATAAATTAATTTATATTTATTCTTTGCATTTAATTTGCTTTTTAATTATAGCATTTTTTATAAAGCATTACAATAAAAACGGCACTGCAAATGCAATACCGTTTTCAAAATTATTTCCACAAATTTTTATAAATTGTAATAAGGTCGTCCTTTTGTACGTCCATTCTTGTATTTGAGGGACTGCCGCTTGCCATTGCGTCCCCTGCCATTTTATCTATATACGAGAAAAACTCGTCCCTGTCAATGCCATAGCCTGCAAGCGTGGGTATTTCGCAAGCCTTACAGAGTATGTCAACACCGTCGGTAAATTTTGCGGCAGCGGTTTCTGTGGTCATACTTTCGTCGGCAACGCCCATTGCTATTGCAAGGTCTGCAAAACGCTCGGGTGTACCGCTTATTACGTATGAAAGGCACTCCTTAATAAGCATTGCGTTTGATATGCCATGCGGTACGTGAAAAAGTGCGCCTATGGGGCGGCTCATACCATGCACAAGTGTAACGGTGGAGTTATTTATACATACGCCTGCCTCAAATGCCGCTATTGACATTTCCTCCCTCGCCTTTTCGTTTGTACCGTCCTTATAGGCTATGGGGAGATACTTGAAAATGCGCTTTACTGCCGAAATGGCGTGTACATCGGTAAGAGGTGATGCCTTTTTTGAGGTGTATGCCTCAACTGCGTGGGTAAATGCGTCCATACCCGTTGCGGCTGTAATTGACTTTGGTGCGCTTAGTGTAAAGGCGGGGTCAACTATTGCTACATCTGGCAGAATGTTGCCCTTAAGCAGCATTTTTATATTGTTTTTGGTGTCGGTAACTACGGTGAATTTTGTGGTTTCCGAGCCTGTGCCTGCAGTGGTGGGGATAGCTACAATAGGGGGATATTTGCCGTTAAGCACTTTGCCGTTGTAGTCTGCTATTTCACCCTTTTCAACGGTCATTGCAAGTATTGCCTTTACACTGTCAAGCGGTGAGCCGCCGCCAATGCCTATGCCAAAGTCGCAGCCGTTGTCCCTGTATGCCTTAATGCCTGCCTCAATCATGGTGTCGGTAGGCTCGCCCGTAATGTCGTTAAATATTGTCCACTTGATGCCTATTTCGTCAAGTACGGCTGTGAGCCTGTCTACAAGCCCCGAGCGTGTAACTACCTTGCCTGTTACAATAAGTGCGTGCGTACCCAGTGTGCCAAGCATAGCCTTGGATTGCTCCAAAGCGCCTGCACCCATAAATATTTTGTTTGGAACAGCAAATTCAAATGCCATTTTATTACCTGCTTTCTGTTAGAATGTAATGTATAAATTAGAGTTTATAGGTGTAATAATACCTTAACATTTCAATCGTAGGGGCGGCAATCTGCCGCCCGTTAGTAATTATAATATGCTAAAATTAGGGCGGATATGGAATCCGCC
>CABUWB010000177.1 GCA_902495025.1 uncultured Eubacteriales bacterium | reverse complement strand
TTAAGGTATTATTACACCGATAAACATTAATTTATATCAAGAAAAAACAAAGCTGTCGCAAAATTAATGCGACAGCCTCTATTATTTTTTAAGTATTCTCTCCAAAGCTTTAATATCCAGTAAATTTACTGTTTCAAAATTACCCTTGTAAAATACGCCCCAGTTGTTAAAAACACAGGGCAGTTCCTTTGCTTTTTGCAGCGAGTCCACCTCAATTAAGGACAGCGGTACTGTATTTTCTTCGCAATACTGCTTTATCAGCTCAAGGCGCTGATAAACAAACGGACACTGCATATCATAATAGATTGTAAGCTCTTTGCTTTCAATTTTCTGCCTTTTGGCATTGGGCGCAAACTTTGGCACTGTTCCGTCAAAGGAGAGCGCAAGCAGCTCATACCCGTCATCGGTAGTATCAACGCTCTTAAAACCAAACTTTTCCGCAAAAGAACGGTCAGAAAGCCAAGCCTTCTGCTTTTTTGCCCCAAGCATACAAACACCCGATTTGCCCTTTTCCTTTGCGTCATTTATGCAATACTCCATAAGCGCACGTCCATATCCGTTGCCCTTAGGACTGCCGTACACCCACAGGCAGTAAATATAATAGTAGTTATCCCCGACTATCGGCACCCACGCAGTTTCAAGTGGAGCATACTCAATAAAAACCGTAGCCTTTGCATTCAGCTTTCTGAAAATATGCCCTTCCTTCAATCTCTCCGCAAGCCACTGACGTTTTGCCTCAACACCCGGGTGCGGCTTTTGGGTGCGTATAATACAGCATAAATGTTCATCAGCAATATTTTCTGCCGTTAAATTTATAAAATCAGTATCCATATAAGCTATCTCCACATATTATCTGCTGCCATATCCAACATAAACATTTTACTGCATTTTCACCCAAAAAGCAACCTTTACTGCATTTTAAAGGTAACTACCGCACCCTCAATATTTTCGTTTAACAGCGCTACAAACTCCTCCGCCTTATCCTCGGACACAAAGTTATTGTAGTGATATGGTACGGCAACCTTAGGCATTATTGCATTTGCCGCTGCCACCGCCTCACTTGCAGGCATATTATACTTTCCGTCTATTGGCAGAAAGGCAACATCAACACTCTTGTTAATATTTCGCATTTCCTCGGTAAAATCTCCGTCGCCTGCCACATAATAGGTATATCCGTTAATTGTGATAATATAGCCGACCCAGTTAAATTCCTTTTTATGGTTTTGTCTTTCCTCAGAATTGTTGTATGCCGCCACTGTACTGAAGCTTATACCCTCGCCCTCATAGTCCTTGTTTGGCTCTACACCGATAACATTTGTAAGTCCGTCTGCCTTTGCCTGTTCAACACCGTCCTCGGTGATATAAACTACGGTTGACGGTTTCATAACACGTCTTATGCTGTCAATTTCGTAATGGTCATTGTGGGTATGGGTTATAAAAATAATATCAGCATCATGAGGCTCGCCCAAAATTCGCCTTGGGTCAACATATACAGTCTTTTCGCCTGTTATTCTTATGGTTGACTGGTCAAAAACCTGTACATTTTCAAAATAAGGCTTAACCTCTGGCTGCATAACAACAGCATCGCGAATTATGTTTACCGTTTGCTGTGCACTGTCGTATTTAACTGACGCACCAAACGCCTCGCAGATATAACGCAGGGGCAGATAAGCCCTGCCGTTTTCAATCTCTATGGGGCAATCAATTTTTCTGCCGCCAAGCCCGTCCATTATATAAAACTCGCTGCCCGTTTCAAAATGCAGTGTATGTCCGTTTTTGCTCACATCAACACTGCCGCCATTAATTTCAACCTGCGCTCCAAAATACCTTGCAGCAAAATCTCCCTCAATCATAAGCCTGTTGCGGCTGTCAGTCCATTTAAGCTGATATGCGCTGTCAGTCCCGTCGGTTTTAAGCACAATACTCCTTGCCTGTGTGCTTAGTTTATCAGCCGCCGAAACCTGAAATGAACCCAGCACTGCCGAAATACCTAAAATTGAAATTGTCAATAAAACTCTTTTCATATCAAACCCTCCATTTTTATTGTATAAACTAAATATACATCATAAAATAATGGTATTCCTCTGAATTTATATGAAATTTATTGCAAAATCTTAGTAATTATGATATATTGTACAAAACAAGCGGAGGTGAATACCATGCCCATACCAATACCCAAAGGTCAGCAGATAACCGTACAAAAAAATCTTTATCCAAATAATTTCTGTATGCCGTCAATGGAGATTGCCACAAACCACTATGATATTAATTATGTTATTTCGGGTGATAGAAAAATGATTACACCCACACAAAGCTACAGCTACCATGCAGGCAATATTTCCGTTGGTGCACCCTATATGTATCACCGCACTATTTCCGAAAGTGATGCGCCTTACGAAAGGTATCTGGTTAAATACACGCCCGAATTTGCCGAGCCGTTTATTAAGTATATAGGCAGGGATATTTTCAATGAATTGTACGAGCAGAAGCTGTTTCATTTTTCCGAGCCTGTACAGCTTAAAATACAACAGATGCTCTGTGAAATGCTGGAGGAATATAATAAGAATACGCCGTATAAGGAAATTATACTGCAGGGAATGCTGTTTCGCCTTCTGACAACGATATATGAAAATAAGCTGAACGTCGGCACAACAAAATACAAAACACCGCTGACAGAGCCAATACTCAATGCGGTATACTATATAGAAAATAATTATGATAAAAAACTCACGCTTGAAATTATGGCTGAGCAAGCGCATTTTTCCTGCGCCCACTTTTCCAGACTGTTTTCGGCACAGCTCGGTATGCCATTTAGTGAATATGTAAGCAATGTGCGTATCAGTCATGCCAAAAGGCTGCTTTTACAGACAAATAAATCAATTATGGAAATTGCACTTGAAACAGGGTATTGCCATGGTGATTATCTTTGCGCACAGTTTAAAAACAAAACAGGTATGACACCGACACAATTCAGACAAAATTCAAAAAAGAGCTAAATTTTTATTTACATAAATGCAAAAAAAGCATCGGCGAGCCGATGCTTTTTAACGTTAATTTATTATTCGCTAATCTTAGCAGCATTAACCTTTACGCTAGGACCCATAGTTGTTGTAAGAACAACACTCTTAAGGTAAGTACCCTTAGCAGCAGCAGGCTTAGCCTTTACGATAGCGCTCATAAGAGTCTGGAAGTTTTCCTGGAGCTTTTCAGCACCGAAAGAAACCTTACCCACTGGAACGTGGATAATGTTAGTCTTGTCAAGACGGTACTCAATCTTACCAGCCTTGATTTCCTCAATAGCCTGAGTAACGTTCATAGTAACAGTACCAGCCTTAGGGTTTGGCATAAGACCCTTAGGACCAAGTACACGACCGATACGACCTACAAGACCCATCATATCAGGTGTAGCAACTACAACGTCAAAATCAAACCAGTTTTCACCCTGGATTTTAGCAATCATATCCTCTGCACCAACAAAGTCAGCACCAGCTTTAACAGCCTCGTCAGCCTTGTCGCCCTTAGCGATAACAAGCACACGTACGCTCTTACCTGTACCATGAGGCAGGACAACAGCGCCTCTTACCTGCTGGTCAGCGTGACGGCTGTCAACACCAAGACGGATATGAGCCTCTACTGTTTCGTCAAACTTAGCGGAAGCAACCTGTGGAATTAATGCACAAGCAGCGTCCATATCATATAATGCAGCTCTGTCAACGAGCTTAGCCTTTTCGAGATATTTCTTTCCTCTTTTCAAAATAGTTCCTCCTTATGTGGTAATATCGGGAGATTTGTCCCTCCCACTCAACAGCCTAACACACAGGTTAAGCAATAATAGTTATCAGTCCTCAACAACAATACCCATGCTTCTTGCAGTACCGCTAATCATGCTGATAGCAGCGTCAAGTGAAGCAGCGTTAAGGTCAGGCATCTTCTGCTCAGCAATCTTAGCAACGTCAGCCTTGGAAATCTTAGCAACCTTAGTCTTGTTAGGTGTACCGGAGCCAGACTCAATCTTGCAAGCCTTCTTAAGAAGAACGGCAGCAGGAGGAGTCTTTGTGATAAATGTAAAGCTCTTATCCTGGTAAACGGTGATAACAACAGGGATGATAAGACCTGCGTCCTTAGCAGTTCTCTCGTTGAACTCCTTACAGAAGCCCATAATATTTACACCATGCTGACCTAAAGCAGGACCAACAGGTGGTGCAGGTGTAGCCTTACCTGCAGCAATCTGTAACTTAATGTAACCTTGTACTTTCTTTGCCATTTTAAGGCACCTCCTATAATGTGGTAATTAGCGGGATTTTCCCTCCCACGGAGAGTATACTCTCCTTTTATCAGTTCATAGCCTGGACCTGGTTAAATCCAAGCTCCATTGGGGTTTCACGCCCAAACATGGATAACTTAACCACGACAGTTTTCTTGCCGAGGTTAATCTCCTTTACAACGCCAACAGAGTCGGCAAAAGGACCGCTTGTTACAAGCACGCTGTCGCCCTCTGCAATATCGAGGTCGGCAACCGTTACGTTTTCAATGCCCATTGCAGCAACTTCGGCATCGGTAAGGGCAACAGGCTTGGAGCCCGGGCCCACAAAGCTTGTAACGCCTCTGGTGTTACGCACAACATACCAGGTATCGTCATTCATAACCATTTTAAGCAGTACATAACCCGGGAAGGTCTTTCTCTGTACTACCTTTTTCTGGCCGTTCTTATACTCAACCTCGTCCTCAACAGGCACTGCAACCTCCTGTATAAGGTCATGCATATTACGGTTTTCAACCAGCTTTTCAATGTTGGCCTTTACCTTGTTTTCGTAACCGGAGTAGGTATG
>CABUWB010000176.1 GCA_902495025.1 uncultured Eubacteriales bacterium | reverse complement strand
TTTAACTCCGGGACCTACACCGACACAGTAAAATTTTCCTTTATCCATATATCCTCCAAAAAAATAACCGCCCTTATTCCAAATGGAACAAAGGGCGGCAAACATTTAAGCATCAAAATAACTATCGGAAATACCGATAACTTACAGATAAGTATAAATGGCTGCCACCCTCCCCTGCCCAAGGGTGCTGACCGATAATATGATGAGCGACCTGACTTATAGCTGTAAAAGCTAAATACAGTAATGGCTGTTGCGACGGATTCTAACCGCCTTCTCTCAATGAATTATGCTGCTGCATAAAGCCATATTATCATGTGATATATTGCCAGAGGCAAATCTCTGACAAGGTTCATTATCTCACTTTTGGCTGAATAAATCAACCCATTTTAAAATTATTTATAAGTATTTTTTTGCAAGCTCACTCAAAAGCTCGTAATCATAATTACTTGCGGCGGCTTTAAGCTCTTTTAACTGAGCCTCGCTGAAATTATCATAGCTGTACTCAGCAAGCTCATAAAGTACCTTTTCAATCTTAACCATATTAAATTCCTTAGAGTACTGTATAAGCTTTTTAAGGCTGTCAACAGGCACCTGTGCAAGGTGTGGCTTAATCTTAACCTCCGACTTGCTTTTATACTTATTTACGCAGTATTCCGCATATTTAATAACATTTTCAAGCTCGGTAAAGAATGGGTCAAGCTTATTGTCAATCTTATCCATCTGCTTAGCCTTGCCCAGCTTTTCAAGCTCTGCGGCAAGCTCAGAAAGCCTGTCAGCTCTCACTCCTGCAGACGCACCCTTTATGGCGTGTGCATAAATTGCAAAAAGGTCAATATCTCCCCTCTTTATTATGCCGATAAGCTCACTGCTGCGCTTTTTCATATCCTCAAAATAGGTTTCAAGCACATTGATATAAGTATCCTCACTGCCGCCCATCTGCTGTATGCCTGCCTCGGTGTCTATATAACATTCAATGCTCCTTGGCTTGACACTGTTCAGCTTGCCCGAAACCTGCATAACCCTGTGCATAATTGCAGAGCTGTCATTTAAGAAATGCTCCAGTACGCCTTCCAGCTTTTTTACATTGATGGGCTTTGAAATATAATCACTGAAGCCCTCCTTTAAAAGCCTTGTGCGTGTACTGCTTTCAATGCTTGCAGTAAGTGCAATGACAGGCAGCTTTTTATATTTTTCACCCTCTAATGAGCGTATAATTGCAGTTGCCTCCGCACCGTCCATTTCGGGCATCATATAGTCCATAAAAACAAGGTCATAGTTATTCTTTTTAATTTTTTCTATTGCCTCCTCACCGCTTGATGCAGTATCAATGGACATTTTGTACTGCGACAGCAGACCCTTCGCAACAGCAAGGTTAGTAATATTATCATCAACAATAAGAATATCCGCATCATATGATGGCATAACATCAACGGTATTCCCCATACT
The DNA here is from genome assembly GCA_902495025.1 of uncultured Eubacteriales bacterium. GTDB lineage: Bacteria > Bacillota > Clostridia > Lachnospirales > CAG-274 > CALWRD01. Next base: position 3,432 of record CABUWB010000176.1, on the reverse strand, counting down.
GCTGCTGTAGCTGCGCTGCTCATGATTATTGATAAGGTCAGGCAGCTGCAGGGACACAAGCGGAAGATAAATTTGTCTTACACCCTGCATATTGTCATTAAGAAATTCACCAATTTCCATAATTGCAACCATTTCGGGCTTTTTGTCGCAGATTGCACACTTTGAAAGAATATTGTAAAACCTCTTTCTGAAAAGGAGCATATTTGCATCGGAGTAACGTCCAATTTTACTTATATCACTGCAGGCGGAATATTTAAGACCAAGTGATTTTAATACACTCCTTAAATTATCAAGTATCGTTTCGTCCTCGTCATAAATAAGGATATATACATCATCACTCTTTTCAATTGCTGCGGTAGCCTCATACTGGTTAACCTTGTTTTTAAAGGTAAATTTAAAGCATGAGCCCTCTCCGTATTTGCTTTCTACCTCAATATCGCCGCCCATTTTAAGCGCAAGGCTTTTGCTCAGCGCAAGACCAAGACCCGTACCTGTTACATGCTTGTTGCGCTTTGTATCAAGCTGTGTAAAATCATTAAAAAGCAGATGAAGGTCGCTTTCCTTCATACCTATACCCGTATCCTTTACACTTATGCTTATTGTGGTTTCACCGTTTTCAATAAGGCTCCAGTCGGCTATAAGGTGGATATAACCCTCGTTTGTATATTTAACGGCATTGCTTAAGAGATTAATTAAAATCTGCCTTATGCGCACATCATCACCGATAAGCCTTACTGGTATACTGGGGTTAATTTCACTAAGCAGCTTGACATTGCTGTCGTTAAGCCTTACAGCAATTACATTTATTACCTCCGATATAAGCTCGGGAAAATAATATTCATCATCAATTATTTCAAACTTGCCCGACTCTATCTTGGAAAAATCAAGTATATCATTAATAAGCGACATAAGCACAGCCGCCGCATTATGTATAACGGACACGTCATTTCTAATCTGTATTGAAATATCACGCCTTAGAAGAATATCACTCATGCCTATAACGGCATTCATTGGCGTACGTATCTCATGGCTCATATTTGCAAGAAAGCTGCTTTTTACCTTTGACGCCTCTTCAGCCCTCAGCTTATTTTTATAAGATCTGAAATTTACTGCAAAAATTACGGCAAGCATGGCAAGCCAGATGATTACGTCACATATTTCAAATAAGGCAAAGCCCTTGAAGATAACAGATGACGGCACAAAAATAACAAGCGCCATATCTGCATTAATTACAGAATAATACAGCTTACCCTTCACCTTATCAATAACGGCATTTTTTTTGCTAAAGCTGTTATCTGTTTTGCTAAAAATATTTTCAAACCTTTTTTCGCCGATAATATTTTTAATGTTGATATCAAATAAGGCTCTGTTATGGCTGTCATAAATTGCTCCTCTGCTGTTTATAAGATAATAGCCTATTTTAGATTCAGCCTTATTTATACTGCAAATGCTGCTTATCATATTGTTGGCAGTATACATGGTTGAAACGGCAGTATCTCCGTAAACTTTAGTATATTCTGCAAAAGCATTTACCTTGTCATCAGAAATAGAATATGACATACCGTCTGAAGGCATATCCCCATCATACTGCGCTGATGTAATGCCTTCCCATGTTATTGTATATTTCTGTCCGTTTTTAATAATATAGGCTTCCTTTATATCGGGACATGAATGATAAACCTCATTAAAAAGCTTTTGTACGCTTTCCATATCCTCGGTAAAAGCATTGTATAGCTCGTCATTATAACCTGACGCAGAGTCTGACAGGGAACTTACTGCCGCATTTGTTGTTACAAAAATGGCATTACACGCCCTGTCATAGCTTTTTTGCAGCAGCTGAACAATCAATATATTGGTAAATAACAGAAAAATTACAAAAAACAACAATATAATACAGCTGTCTGCAACAAACTTTTTATGCTCCCTTATAATATCAAATAACCTTCTCATAAAACCGCCCCTGTTACTTTGCTGCTATCGGCTGCACATCATAGTGCAGTTCAATAGGTAAATCTCCCTTCGTGGCATTAAACCTGGTTTTAATGCGTTCTGCAACAATACCACCAAAGTTTATATCCACATTCATAAGTATAACAACATACTGGCTGCTTGAAAAGCTTGTAAAAACGTCACCCCGTCTGACATTTTCACATACCGCCTTGCTGAAAATATCACTTGCCTTTTTAAGCGAAAGTACATCGGGCATTTCTCCATACATATCCGACATGGTAAATAGAACAAGCTCCACATTCTGCTGTGTTCTTGAAATACATCTTTCAATAAAATGGTAGATGTTTTTAAAATTACCATACTCAACCTTAAGAGCACCGTCTGAGTTATCGTTATCGGAAAACATATTTTTTATAAATTCAAGGTCGGCAACTGTGCCATAATGACCGTCCTCGCTTGCAAACACTTCGTTTACGTCGCTGAAAAAATGTGCGCCGCTCTTACCGTTCTGCTTAACAAAGTAAAGCGCCTTGTCAGAGTTGCTGTAAAGCTCGGCAAAGCTCTTGCCGTCATTTGGTGCAATAGCGATACCTATTGATACAGAGGACTCAAAATCAGGCAGAACAACCCTGCTTTTAAAATCACGTATAATTTTATCTGCAACAGCCTTTGGATTGGTTTCACCCGGCTTACCCTTTGCAAACACAAGGAACTCATCACCGCCGATACGGCAAAGTATATCGTCCTCGGTAAAGCAGTTTTCAATAACCTCTGAAAAGGCAATAAGCACCTCATCACCCTTGATATGCCCAAAGCGGTCATTGACCATTTTGAAATTATCCATATCAATCATATACATTACGCCGCTGCCGCCCTTAACCTCCAGGTGTTCGTTTACGGCAGACTCGGTATACTTTCTGTCCCACATACCTGTAAGTGCATCCTTCTGGGACTCAATCTTAATTTCATCAGTATATTCAGTAATAACCTTATGTAAAATTGCATTACCAAACTGCGTAATATCATTTTCAAAATTATTGCTGAAATGATTGTTAAGCTCAAAACCATTTTCAATCATATCAATCATTATATCAGCAACAGCAGGGTCAAATGATTTACCCTTTTCTGTGATAAATAATTTCTTCGCCTCATCATCGGTAAGCGGTTTTCTGTAATTACGGAAAGACTTCATATTATCATAGGCATTGGCAACGGCAATTATCCTTGCAACAAGCGGTATATCCTCTCCTGAAAGACCGCTTGCGTTACCCATACCGTCAAAGCGCTCGTGATGATACCTTGCGCCGTCGGAGATATTTTCAAAAATAGTAAACTCCTTTAGCAAATCTGCACCTACGGAGCAGTGCTTATACATAACCGCACGTTCTTCCGTATTATATTCAGTCTCAAACTTGGAAAGCCCCTCGTATGGTGATAAAAGCTTACCAACATCATGCAAAAGTGATATGTAATAAATATTAT
>CABUWB010000175.1 GCA_902495025.1 uncultured Eubacteriales bacterium | reverse complement strand
CTCACAACTTATGGTAAAAGTAAAGAACAGCACACCTTACCCTACCTGCTATATTTCAGTATAATAACCTCAACCCCAAGCTTATCAGTAATCTTGCCACTTTTAAAATCGGTATCGTATTTTGCGCAGTCCTCCAAAGCCTTAACAAGGGTAGGTATTTTAAAATTATTTGCCTGCTGCAGGCACCTGTCGGCAATAAATCTTCTGAGTGAAAGCTCCTCGGCAATAGCCACAGCACCCATACCCATACAATTATACTTACCCTGTAAATACTTAAATTCAAGAATAAGCTTACTTCCTTGGCGAGTACGTAGTACCCATCTGCAAGAAATACAAGCATTTCTTGCAAGCGTGTCGACTTTTTCGACACGCTGAGCCATATATTTTAAAACTTAACTGCCATGCAAATATTCGGTTATATCTGCATGATAAATTATTAGTTGCTGTTAATTAATCCGTAGGACTTACATATATATTTTTTTGCATATCAATATTCTCTGAATATGTTTTGTCGTATTTTGAAATGATATATTTGGGTAAGTTGGCATTATTATCCAATTTCCAAGCTCCGTCTTTGTACATATAACAATATATACCAATATCAGCAGATTGAGTCCATATATTGTATGTATCTTTTTCCCAACATATTCCCCAGAAATCAAAAGCACGTGCTGGAGAGAAGGTTGCTGTTAATTCATTTGTTTCGGAATTATATATGCTTACAACAACCATATCATTTTGTACAGTCTGTTGTGCAAAAAATTTGTGGTCATAGCTATATGTCTTTTCTGGTGTAAAAGAACCCCAGGATGCAGACTTATGAGATGACTTATCAGATACGTATAAACAACATACCACTGCTAAAAAGGCAATGAACAGCAGTATAAAAATCTTTTTCATTGTTTGTTTCTCCTCATTAAATTACAACATATTTATTATCTCACAACTTATGGTAAAAGTAAAGAACAGCACACACATTACCCTTACCCTGTAAGTACTTACATTCAAGTATAAGCTTACTTTCTTGGTGGGTACGTAGTACCCCATATGCAAGAAATACAAGCATTTCCTGCAAGCGTGTCGACTTTTTCGACACGCTGAGCCAAGTATTTTAACACTTAACTGCCATGTAAATATTCGATTATATATGCTTGATAAATTGGAATTTATTTTATTCTATTTTTCAAAAATTTCTTCATCATACATTCATTTATTTCCCACTGTAGGCTGACTGACTGCCAATGCTCGATTTCGCTGCTTTCTTCATCAATTTCATACAGCCTTGCACAGATATTCTCCTTTTCATTGCGGCTTTTACTGATATTGTATTTATCTATAAGCAGGGGTATTTCGGTATGGTCGTAGTATTCAATACCCATATAGTCCCTTGTTCCGTAATTGTTATTAAGATAGGCGGAAAATTCGGGTCTTGCAATAACATTAAGCAGTGTAAGGCTTATAAGCGTCAGCACAACAAAGCCTGATATAATATCGCATCTCTCCCTTAAAATTGAATGTATCGTTGTAAATACCAGTATTACCTCGGCGGTGAGAAAGGTAAGCACCTCAATCCTCAGCGGTGTAAAGCCGTAGGCATTTATATAAAGGTACATTCTGTAATACGACGAAAGTATAAGCACAAAGGTAAACACGCACAGCAGTACAAGCGACAGCTTTACAGCCTTGTGCCTGAAGTTTTTTATTACCTCGGTAAAGGCAAGCACTATTGTAAAGTTAATAAAGGTAACTGCAAGGAGCTGGAAAAAGCCCTCCCTTACATAGCGTGAGTAGGTTGTAAACTCGGGTATCTGCATACCGTTTTTTAGGTAGCTGAGCTGTGATATGCAGAAAAATACAAACAGCGCATTTACAGGTGTAAGGAATGAAAATGCTATTGTATTGTCGGCATTGCAGCCATTAAAGCTGATGTGTTTTGATTCTGTCATAATGCCGTAAAGATAGCCGCAAAAGTAAACGGCAACACACGCAAACACAATTACCGTCCACAGAAATGAGCCAAAGTCAAAGTGTATGTCGAGCAGACCCTCAATTGCTTCACAGAAGGCGTCATCACCACTTATAAGCAGTGATGTAATAATTATAAGCACCGGCAGAGAAAGTATAAAGCCAATTGCTGCGCTTTTCAGCCTTGATGCGTTTATTTCGGGACAGGAAATAATTTTTGCGGTTTCACCTGTTGCCTTAAAACAGTTGTTAAAGGTAAGTGATAAAAAGCTGTCAAGGCATACCTTTGTGCTTAACCCTGCCGCCTTTATTGTCATTACCGAAAATATTATATAAAAGCCTATGCAGTTGAATATGTTGTAATAGGAATACTCAAAATAAGCGTTGAAAAGTGATAATAACGCTATCGGCACTGCAAGCATAAATGCTTTTTTATGTATGCTTATGCCGAGTAATTTAAGCATAAAGTAAAGCCCTACACTCATACCGTTAAAAAATATTACAGATGATAATGACGCTGTTACATCGCTGCCCTTAAAGCACAGTGTGTATAATGCTGCGGTTATCAGCGCAGATATTAAAATGATGCGGCATTGTCTGACTGTTGCCTGGTCGTTTTCTGATATTATAAGCTCTGTGTTCATAAAATTGCCTCCTTAAATTTTTCGTCCAAACTCTCTCTGTTTATCAAGTGGAAGATATTGTCTTGCAATTCGGTTTTCGGGCTTGGTATCGCATATATAAAGCACCACAAGAAACAGCCATTCAAGCGGTTTCATAATTAAATATACAATATCGGCGCAAATTGGTGTTTTAATATGCTTTGATACAGGGTAGCCGTATTTATCATAAAAGTTTCTTAACGCTCTGTGAAAGCGGGGTGTTTTTTCTGCGATGAGTTCCTCAAAGGCATTTGCAATGCAAAGCTGACGGTTTACAATTATCTGCTTGCCGCCCCTTAGTCCCATACGTGTCGGCTTAACTAATTCTTTGTGTCCCCTGAGTGAAACGGTACAAAGATAGTGTCCGTTGTATTCCACAGGTGGCGGTGAAATTTTAGTAGATAAAAGCCAGTCACTTGTGTCGGTGAATGCTCTGATTATGCTGTCGGGCTGCTGACCGAACAGGCAGAGTATACATATACACAGTGCAAGTATCGGCAGTGTAGCGAGCACTGTGAAAACCCCTTTACATTTAAAGCCAGCAATAAAGCTGTTTATTTTGCCCATAAACCTGTTTGAATAGTACACATCGGCATACAAATCAATATTGTAAGTTACCTCGTCATAGAGCTGTTTGCCTGCGGTAATTACATAATTTAACGGTACAAGCGAAAGGTAAAAAATATAGAGCAGGGTATCCGTATAGCCGTTGTTATTAAAACAGCCCCAAGAAAACTGAATTAGTGTAACAAGGCAAATAAAAAGGTTTATTAAAACAAAGCCCGTACATATAACCCTTATAAGTGGTGTAAGTTGCTTGTTTGTATATTTTAATATAAGGTATGCTGTCAAACCCAAAAAGAAAAAACATTCTATTGTCAGCATATGCTCTTCTGAAATAAAGGAGTGCATCCCAATACCTCCGCCGCCGAGCACTATAGGGTCGTACCATTGTGGAAATGAACTCATAAGAGTATACATAAGAAATATACCTATTATGTAAGATACAAGCTCCAGTCCAAGCTTGCTTTTATTGGTAAAATGATAGCATAGGTTCAGTATTGTTAATGCAATAGGACCTATGAGCAGAAAAAGAAACATAAACATTGTTATTCACTCCTTCTTATATTCCAGTATATCCCCTGGCTGGCAGTCAAGGGCATTACATATAACCTCCAGCGTGGTAAAGCGCACAGCCTTTGCCTTATTGGTTTTTAAAATAGAGAGGTTGGTGGTGGATATGCCCGTAATTGCGGAAAGCTCATTAAGGCTTATTTTGCGCTTAGCCATCATCACATCAAGATTAACTACAATCATTTAACTCACCTCTTACACTGTAAAATCATTTTCTTCCTTATATTCGGCAGCGGTTTTGAAAAGCTGCGAAAATACGGAGGAAATCATACCTATAATTATAAAGGTAAATGCCACAAGCAGTGTTGGCAGGCTTGGAAAAGCCGCAAACTTTACTATGTAAACCACAACAAGCGCAAGCGAAAGAAAAGCCATGCTCTTTAGTGCGCCATGCGTTGTCATATCAAACGGACAGTTTTTTTCAATATTGCGGCATATTTTTATAAGCTGTAAAACTATGCCAAGCATTACTATGCCAAGTGCATATATTTCGGCAACTATGGCATAATATTCTGCAGGCGTCTGCTGCGGCGCCCTGCTCATTACACGCATATTTGATATTAGGTTGTTAAGCTCTGCATTGCCGTAAAGTATATGCAGCATATAATGACAGAACGGTGTAAAGAATAAGCCGAATATAAATACAAATATAAGCGACCATTTTAAAATTTTGCCGAGTGTGTTGGTTGGTATTTGCCTCATAGTGCAGCCCCCTTATTAATAATGATTTATCTGATACGATAATAATAATATATAATTTTAAGAAAGTCAATATAAATTTTACGATTATCGTAAAATATTTTATATTTTGCGTTTTGCGGTGAGATAAAAGCCTCCTTTGCCTTTACCATGTATTTACATATCTTCACTTGAATTTTATCTGCTGCTGATATAGAATAAAAAGGAAACTCTGATTAATTCACTAAAACAGGTTTGAGATTAAATTTTTCAGACCGACGAAAGCTACCGCAGGCGTAGCTCGGTTTCAAAATTATAAAATAATTTTGAAAGTCCACAGGACTTCAAATTTTACAAGTAAAATTTGAACCTTGCTACGTCAAGGGAGTTTGAGGAAGGAATGGAAAACGTTTGGATTTATAATATAAATCCAAATCCCTATGGGATGAGCTT
>CABUWB010000174.1 GCA_902495025.1 uncultured Eubacteriales bacterium | reverse complement strand
TGTTTTCAACCCTGTCGTTTTCAACCTGTATAATTCCCGACGTAGCCGACTCAAAGCCTGCAATCATTCGCAGGGTTGTTGTCTTTCCGCAGCCCGATGGACCGAGCATTGTCATAAATTCTCCCTCATGTATCTGCATGTTAAGATTTTTTACAACATGATTGCTGCCAAACTTTTTTTCAACATTTTCCATTGATACAATAACTCTTTTTTCCATCTATTTACCTCCATTTTATCTGGCACAGCCTACGCTGATACTTCATAGAAAATTAAGCTGCAAATTATACACCGATAAACAAAAAACAGCCAACAAGGACTTTTTGTCCTCATTGACTGTCTTTTGCAGGTACTGCTTTTGATATATTGATTGCATTTTAGCACCTTATTTTTTATATGTCTATGTCCACTCTAAACAAAACACCTTAGCCCCTTTTGTCATTTTTGTACGAAAGAAAAAATAAAAAACGCTGATTTAATACGGGCAAAGCAAACGAATTGCTGCCTTTTAAAATCAGCGTTTTCCTATTATTTTTCAAGATACCATTTAATTTTTAAAGCTACATTAAGTGCAAGACACACCTCAACATCATTCAAATCAACACCTAATATTTCTTCAATACGGCTTATTCTGTACTTGATTGTATTGCGGTGAACATACATGGTTTCAACCGTTTTACTTATATTCTGATTACAGGCAAGGTAAACCTCAAGCGTATGCAGCAGGTCGGTATTATTTTGTTTATCATAGTTTATTAAGGACTCCAGCTCCTCATGCACAAACTCATATAACTCATCGTCACGCTTATAATCAATAAAAAGGCGGTAAATACCTATTTCATCATACCTTATTGATGTATCAGTCCTGTTATTCTTTTTGAGCAGGAGCACAGCCTTATCCGCTTCATCCATGCCCTTTTTAATCATCGACATTTCATTATAAACCCTGCTGATGCCAATACTTATTGTATCGCCTTCAGCCAGCCTGCCATACTGCTGCCTTATATATCTAAGCCTTGCGTTAAACGCAGGCGAAAAAAGCCACTCCCTTTCAGCCTCTATTATTACAAGCACACGCTTTTCCTCTGCAAGGCATAAAAAGGCAGCAAAGCCCTCCAATCCGTCTTCAGCCGCAGACTTTATCTGTTTAATCCTGTCGGACTTATCCCCATCACTCCTGAGGGATAAAAAAATATAACTCTTATTAAGCACAAAACCAAAATAGCGTGCTTTTTCAAGCAGTATGCCGTTACATTCAGTATACAGGCATTGCCGTATAAATTCCTCTTTTGATATATTGTCCGTTTCCCTTACATAAAACCTGATTGCAATTTGTATGTACAAATCCCGATTTCCCGAATCTGCCGGTGTTATGATAAGCGGAAATTTAAGCTTATTTGCAAAGTCAATCACACTTTGCGGCACAGATAAAATATATGTACCTGTTTCCAAAAGCATGCCTGCCATGTGCTCATGGTGCATTTTTTCAAGCATATTCAGCAAATCCGTTTCCGCATCCTCAATAGCACCGCCTTTAACATACGCCAGACTGTTCATACGGCAAATTTCCTTATCACTGCATTTTTCCAATAACTGCACACCGTCAATTGAGTTAACGCAGCCCTGCCTTCCACCAATCAGCACTGCTTTTTCCATTCCCTCTATCTGAAATAATTCATCATAAGATATACACACTCTATCCGCCCTTTCGTAGCTTTTTATCTCATAAGTCTGTAAATGTATTTATTCAAACTTTTTATATATCTCGGGTCTGTAATCAGGCTCGCCTGTCAGCTTGTTAATCTGGCACAGATTACGGGTTGCCAGTGATAAATCTATGGTAGCAAAGTCTATAGACTCCTGCGTATTGTCGTAGTCTCCGCCATAGCAGAAAATATCCGTTTCATAAAACGGGCTGACCTTTGGACCGACCACACAGCTTCCACCGCCAAAATAGCTTTTTATGCCATAGCCTGTAAGATTAGCATTCGCAACAAATATGGTATTACATAAAACACCATACTCCATTGTTTTATAATAGCTTTTAAAAGCAGCCCTGCTATTTGGCAGTGATATTTCCTCGGTAAGTGCCGTAGGGTTAAGATAAAGACGGCAGCCCTTGCTTACATAATATCTCAGCAGCTCGGGAAACTGATATGTGTCATAGCAGATACCTATTCCCACAGGTCCCCAGGGTGTTTCAAACATGAAAGGTGTTTCACCCTTTTCACACCATATATTTTCATCTGCAAAAGGATGTATTTTACGGTAAGCCCCTATAACTCCCTCGGGTCCCGTTACAATTGCCGAATTATATAGCTTGTCACTTTCCTCAACACTCTGTGCTGCTCCGTATACAATGTAGTTGCCATATTTTTTTGAAATCTCTGCCATAGCCTGCGCACTGGGACCATCAAACAACTCGGCAAGCGCACGCTTACTCTCCTGCGGAATATCCGCAGACATAAAATAATCACAGCCCATAAGGCACATCTCTGGAAATAAAATCAGGTCAGCTCCTCTTTTTGATGCTGCCTCTGCAAAGCCCTTCATGCGCCTTAAATTGCTCTCCTTGTTGCCTTCAGCCAGCTTAAAGTTTACAACTGCTACTGTCAATACATCTTCATAAGTCATATTTATCTTCTACGCTCCTTTTATTTGTCCCGTATTGATGATTAGGGAAATAAAAAAGGCAGCATGCCAAAACGCATACTGCCTCGTATTTCTATACTCAAGATAGTATAATTGATTTTATGAATAAAGTCAAGACAGAGCAGGCTAATATTAAATTTAATAAAATATTAGCCCACATAAGTAAAAAAGCAAGCATATTTCAGTTAATATTTATTACAATTTAGTTTTAGCCTGAATTTAAATATTAATCGGAATAACTCCCTGCCACTACCCTAAAATTAAGCTACCACAGCAAATACGTTCTCTTTTGTATAAACTAATCTGTCAGTTATTTTGTTTCAGCAGCCCATTGTTTGTATTCGTCCAAACGTTGTATATATCCACTAAATTCAGGCACAGTAAAATCTAATTCTTTGTATCTGATTGGATATATAATCCCCTTACTAATTAGCTGTGCTCTTGTGGTTGATATTGAACTTACGCTTTTATTAAGATTTTTTGCTATGCTGGAAATTGCACAAGGCAGTTCACTGCATTTAGCCATAGCAAATATAAATTTTTTGTCGCTGTCTGCACATCTTTCGTACCTGACTTTGAAAAATCCAACATCCAGCATATTAAAAAATTCATCAACATTATTTTCCACGTCTGTCAACTCAATTTTCTCATTACTTGTATTTTGATATACAACCTGACACATTTGCTGTAAGAAAAACGGATAACCTTTTGTAATTGAAATAATTTTTTTAATTGCCTCATCTGTATAAGTTACCCCAAATCTCTGTGCAGGTATTTCAATTGCATTTTTGGACTGTTCATATGTTAATGAACCTATCTCTTTGTATAAAAATAATCTTTCGGAATAGGATTTTTCATCTGATAACATTTTATATATCTTAGGTAAACCCGCCCCAATAATCATTATCGGATAGCCCAGCTGATTAGTTCTGTGCAATGCCGCAATTAAAGAACCTAGCTCCTTAGCTTTCATATATTGAATTTCATCAATAAAGAAACATATAGGGGTTTCCGTCTTATATGCAGTTTCTCCAACAGTTGTAAACACATCTGTTAAACTTTGTGTTAAATTTGTGGATTTATATAATTCTCTCTCCTGCATAGATAAAGAAAAGGTACTGTCATTAGGGTCAAACGAAATAACTAACGATTTAATGGCATCTAACGGCTTCTGTATTAAGTGCTTAAATTTTTCTTTAGCGCTTACCGTCCTTAAAAAGGCTTGTGCACAAGTCGCAATTTGTGAAATAAAATCATTTCTTTCCTCTACCTCAATATGTTTGCAAAAAATATCTTTATCTTCTGCTATTTTCTGCAATTTATTGATAAGGACAGTCTTTCCAACTCCCCTCAAACCACTGAAAATAATTGATTGCGTAGGTATGTTCATAGTAAGAGCATCAAAAATCTGCTCAACATTTTGTATATCTTCATCTCTGCCAGCTAAATATGTTGGCATCAGACCTGCACCGGGTCTATACGGATTTACTTTAAACATAAATTCCACCTCCAATCACAGTATTACACATTAAAACGCTTTTGTCAACACTTTCACGTTAATACCCGCACAAAAAATCCTATAAGTTGTTATACCTTAGTATCATTCAGCAAAAAATCTATCAGCCTCAAATGTCTTATACCATCTCTGTCAGCAGTTATCTGGTCCATAGATACAACATATAGTTTTAAATTTATTTAATTTTAAAGCGAAATATTCTTTAATTTTAAATTTGTTTAATTTTTATTGCATTTCTGCTAAATACTAATATCTTTTATAACGCATTAAAACAGTAACATCTGTTCCAACTCCAAAACATCGCTCAGGTATACATACAAAATCATAAAAATAAAAGAGGTTAAGCCCTCACAAGGCAAACCTCTTTTATTACTCTATCAGTTTTCTATACATTTGTGCTTTTCGTCAGCTAAACAGCGACATCTGTTCCGACCTGAAAAACGCGTGTTCCATTTCCTGTTTCTGCTCCATTTGTGTTTCAAGTATCTCCATACCGCTAAAGGGCAGTTGTTTTGTTTTCAGGCGGCACACATTGGTAAAGCAGGCTGTAATTTCTGCCGTATCAAGGTGAGAAAAGCAGATGAGCTGTATATTAAAATGCCTTGCAATCTCAAACATAGGCGCAAGAAGGTGTCCCGAAGAAATAGGCCCGAACGGGTTATCCATAATAAGTACACCGCTCGCTTTGGACTTATCCAAGGACTCCATAACACCTCTTGAATAGTTCATCATAGACAGC
>CABUWB010000173.1 GCA_902495025.1 uncultured Eubacteriales bacterium | reverse complement strand
CAACATTTAATTTGTATGCAATGCAACAATGCTATTATTGGTTACGTAGGGGGCTGGTCGTATTGCCTTGCAATACTGCTCGCCTATGCAACCTGAGGCGGATTCCATATCCGCCCTAATTTTAGCATATTATCATTGCTAACGGGCGGCAGGTTGCCGCCCCTACAATTTCAAATGTTGGTTTGTTAATTCTGTCCGCTAAACTCTAATTTATATCAAACAAAACAAACAGGGCTGTCGCAAAGTTAATGCGGCAGCCCTTCAATTATACATACAATATTATTTTTTAAGTCCTGCAAGCTGTTCCTCTACACCCTTAAGCATAGCGGCATACTTAGTCTGCTTAGCCTTTTCCTCATCGATAACCTTCTGAGGTGCCTTAGATACAAAGCCCTCATTTGAAAGCTTCTTTTCAACTCTTTCAACCTCTTTAATAAGCTTATCTCTCTCCTTGGTAAGGCGCTCAATCTCCTTATCAATATCAACAAGCTCTGCAAAAGGTATATAGATAACCGCATCATGAATTACAAGCGAAACAGCGTCATCACCGATACCGCTCTTATCACTCTGTACAAGTACCTCGCTTGCATAAGCAAGGGTCTGGAAGAATACCTTACCGCCCTCGAATATGCTCCTTACCTCATCATTTTCACTTACAACAAATACCTTAGCCTTGTTGCTTGGAGGTACGTTCATTTCAGCACGTCTGTTTCTTATGGACTTAACAGCCTCCTTCATAAGCTCGATAGCCTTTTCATCAGCCTCAAAATTCATTTCCTCACTGTATTCAGGCCACTTGGAAAGCATAATTGTTTCTTCATCGCTCTGGATTGAGGTGAAAATTTCCTCCGTTACAAAAGGCATAAATGGGTGCAGCAGCTTAAGCGCATTTATAAGCACGCTCTTTAATGTCCAGAGGGCAGCCTCCCTTGTAGGGTCCTCCTTATTGTAAAGACGTGGCTTAACCATTTCAATATACCAGTCGCAGTATTCGTCCCAGATAAAGTCATAAACATTCTGTACGGCAATACCAAGCTCGTAAGCGTCAAGGTTTGCAGTAACATTTTTAGCGAGTGAATTAACCTTGCTTAAAATCCAGCGGTCAGCAGCAGTTAATGCCGACTTATCAAGCTTAGGCTCATCGTCGCCGATGTGCATCATAACAAAGCGTGATGCATTCCACAGCTTATTTGCAAAGTTTTTGCTGTTTTCAACTCTCTCGTTATAGAAACGCATATCATTACCCGGAGCATTACCCGTAATAAGCGTAAGCCTTAATGCGTCCGCACCCGAGTCCTTAATAATTTCAAGCGGGTCAATACCGTTGCCAAGGGACTTACTCATCTTTCTGCCCTGTGAATCCCTTACAAGACCATGAATAAGTACGGTTTTGAAAGGCACCTCGCCCATCTGCTCCATAGCGGAGAATACCATACGTACAACCCAGAAGAATATAATATCATAGCCTGTTACAAGTACGCTTGTAGGATAGAAATGCTCCAGCTCCTCCGTATTTTCAGGCCAGCCAAGTGTTGAAAATGGCCACAAGGCAGATGAGAACCATGTATCAAGGCAGTCCTCGTCCTGTTTGAGATTTTTGCTGCCGCACTTAGGACAGCACTCGGGAGCGTCCTTGCTTACGATAATTTCACCGCACTCGCAGTAGTAAGCAGGTATTCTGTGTCCCCACCAGAGCTGTCTTGAAATACACCAGTCCCTTATATCCTCAAGCCAGTGTATATATATCTTGCCGAAACGGTCGGGTACAAATTTAAGCTCGCCGTTATAGTAAACATCAAGCGCAGGCTTGGCAAGCTCCTCCATTTTAACAAACCACTGCTTTTTAATAAGCGGCTCAATAACGCTGTGGCAGCGGTCATGCGTACCTACCGCATGGGTAATATCCTCTTTCTTAATGAAAAGACCCATTTCGTCAAGCTCTTTTACAATCTGCGCTCTTGCCTCATAGCGGTCCATACCGACAAACTTGCCGCCGTTTTCATTAATTGTACCGTCGTCATTTAAAATATTAATCTTAGGCAGATTATGTCTTTCGCCAACCTCAAAGTCGTTAGGGTCGTGTGCAGGTGTAATCTTAACAACACCCGTACCAAACTCCCTGTCTACATATTCATCGGCAATAATAGGTATTTCCCTGTCAACAAAAGGCACAACACAAACCTTGCCGACAATGTCCTTGTATCTGTCGTCCTCGGGGTGAACTGCTATTGCGGTATCACCGAGCATGGTTTCGGGTCTTGTGGTAGCAAACTCCAAAAATCTGTCTGTACCCTTGATTGGATACTTGATATGCCAGAAGCCGCCCTGCTTATCCTCATGTTCAACCTCTGCATCAGAAATGGTTGTCTGACAGGTAGGACACCAGTTGATAAGCTTTTCGCCCCTGTAAATATAGCCCTTTTCATAGAGCTTGCAAAATACTGTTAAAACTGCGTTGGAAAGTCCCTCGTCCATTGTAAAGCGCTCTCTTTCCCAGTCGCAGGACGAGCCGAGCTTTTTAAGCTGGTTAAGGATAGTACCGCCGTACTCCTTCTTCCACTCCCACGCTCTCTTTAAAAAGCCATCTCTGCCAAGGTCCTCCTTTGTAAGACCCTCCTCACGCATCTGATTTACAATTTTAACCTCTGTTGAGATTGCAGCGTGGTCAGTACCTGGTACCCAAAGGGTATTATAGCCCTGCATTCTCTTCCAGCGGATAAGAATATCCTGCATAGTTTCATCAAGCGCATGACCCATGTGGAGATGACCTGTTATGTTTGGAGGCGGAATTACTATTGTAAAAGGCTCCTTACTCTTGTCTACCTCGGCATGGAAATAACCCTTTTCAAGCCATCTCTGATATATTCCTTCTTCAATGGAAGGGTCATAGCTTTTTGCCATTTCTTTCATCATTCTTTTTTCCTCCTGTAAAATAAATAAAAAACGGACACTGCCGCCCAAATTAAGGGCGAAAGTATCCGTGGTACCACCTTATTTCCCGTAAAAAAACGGGCACTTAACGGATTTAACGCATACCTTACGGATACGGTTACTTATTTTCACCATATCGGCTCCCGGGCTACCTTCACCGCAGCACATACAAAGGTGTTTTTCAGCTCTTAAGTAACCACTGATTAATTAATCAGCGTTTACTAGAACACCTCTCTCTGCTGTCTGCTTACGGTTACTCCTCCCGTTCACTGCCGTTCTTGTAAAATATTTTTTGCTTTTTTCAGGCTAAAAATTCAACAATAGCCTCGCAAGCCTCGGTTTCATCACTGCCCTCGGCAGTAATAATTACCTCATGGCCGCCAAGTGCGCCTATTGAGATAACACCCATAATGCTCTTTAAATTAATGTTTTTGTTGTCCATCTGTAAGTGAAGATTGCTTGCATATCTGCTTGCTGTCTGTACAAGCATAGCAATAGGTCTTTCACCCATGCTTGAACCAACAACTACCTGCTTTTTTACCATACTAAAGTTCCCCCTTCAGTTGTGCTGCAATTTCGCATAATTTCTTTAATCTGTGATTTACTCCCGATTTACCCACAGGCGGATTTAACTTATCGCCAAGCTCCTTCAGGCTTAAGCTCGGATTTTCAAGCCTTGCTCTGGCAATTTCCTCAAGCTGCGGTGATAAATAGGAAAAACCAACCTTGCTTTTTATATATTCTATAGCCTCTCTCTGTTTAACCGACGCTGCAACCGTCTTGTTAAGATTGGCGGTTTCACAGTTTACAATTCGGTTAACATTATTGCGTACATCCTTTATGATACGCTTATTTTCATACTCCATAAGTGCATTATGAGCTGAAATAAGGTTAAGCATATCAACAATCTGTTCACCCTCTTTAAGGTAAACTATGTAATGGTTTTTACGCTCAATAATTTTTGCCTCAATACCAAAGCCGGCTATAAGCTCTCTGATATTACGTGCATGATAGTAGTCATTATTAACATACTCAAAATGATAGTTCTTTTCAGGGTCAGTAACAGAGCCGCAGCAAATAAATGCCGTCTTTAAGTAAGCCCTTTTACAACAGTCAGACGCTACAATAAGAGGATTAATAGGTTCCTCCGCCGCTGTGGAGCTGCGCCCTGCAAACCCCGCAGTGCAAAGCATATCCTTAGCCTTGTCCTCCATAAGTACAATTGCAGGTCTGTTATCTATAAGGGTAACATCACACTTAAAACCAAACAGCCTTTCAATAATGTCAAGTACCAGCTCTATAACCCTATCATTTTCAGATGAAATAATAACGTAATCATCTCCCTGCCCTATGCTGTATTCCCCGCACAAATTAATAAGCGCACTAAGCGAGGCTATAACACAGTGTCTGGCAGTATCGGTACGCCCGATAAGCTCCGCCTTTACATCAGCCGAAAATGACATATAATCACCTCATATAAGTATACTACCTCTTGCTATCCTTGTCAATATCCCTGTGAGCAATTACCACACTGTGTCCTGCCCTCTTTATGGCAGCATACACCTCATTGGCAAGGGTAACGCTTCTATGCTTGCCGCCTGTACAGCCTATGGCGATAACAAGCTGATTTTTACCCTCCTTGATATAGTTAGGTATAAGAAACTCCAGCATATCTGTAAGCATTTTTAAAAAGGTTTTTGCCTCGTCAAAGTCCATTACATAGTCCCTTACGGCAACATCATTGCCTGTAAGCGGCTTCATCTCTGCTATGTAAAAGGGATTTGGCAGAAACCTTACATCAAACACAAGGTCTGCATCATGCGGTATGCCGTATTTAAAGCCAAAGCTTAAAACGGTAATCATAAGGCTGTCAAAGTTTATGTTTTCAAGGAACATATCACTTAGCTGCGCCCTTAACTGCCTTGTAAGCATGTGGCTTGTATCAATAATATAATCGGACTTTTTCTTTATATCCCTGAGCATTTCACGCTCTCTTT
>CABUWB010000172.1 GCA_902495025.1 uncultured Eubacteriales bacterium | reverse complement strand
TGAAGTTATGAAAGACTTGCTTGCAATAGCAAGAGACAGCGGCGCGAGTGACCTTCATATTACGGTAGGTGCTTGCCCCAAGATGCGACTTAACGGTGAGCTTACGGATATTGACAAATATCCCGTTATGACACCTGAGGATACAAAGAGTATTCTTTACTCTATCTTATCCGAATTTCAGGTTTCCTACCTTGAAAATATGGGTGAGCTTGACTTTGCTTATGAGGACGACTCTGCTACACGATTCAGAGCAAACGTATTTAAGCAGAAGGGCAATATCGGCGGTGTATTCCGAGTTCTGCCATCTAAAATCCTTACACTTGAGGAGCTTGACCTGCCCCCTGTTATCAGAACATTTGCTTCTCTCAGAAAGGGTCTTGTGCTTGTAACAGGTCCTACAGGTTCGGGTAAGTCAACAACCCTTGCCGCTATCATCAACCAGGTAAACAGAATGAGAAGGGACCACATCATCACTATTGAGGACCCTATCGAGTATGTTCACCACCACAATAAATGTATTGTAAACCAGCGTGAGGTTGGTACTGATACGCTTTCCTTCGAGAATGCGCTTCGTGGCTCTCTGCGTGAGGACCCTGATGTTATCCTCGTAGGTGAGATGCGTGATAATGAAACTATCTCCGTTGCGCTTACTGCGGCTGAAACAGGTCACCTTGTATTCTCTACACTGCATACAATCGGTGCTGCTTCAACCATCAACCGTATTATTGACTCCTTCCCTCCTCATGCAAGACAGCAGGTTAGAACTCAGCTTGCTATGGTACTTGAGGGCGTTGTTACTCAGCGACTTGTACTTAAAAAAGAGGGTAAGGGACGTCTTGCGGCTCTTGAAATTCTCTGTATGAATGACGCTATCCGTAATATGATTCGTGAGGATAAAACTCACCAGATTTCGTCAACAATGCAGACAAGCTCTTCGGCAGGTATGCAGACTCTCGATTTCCACCTTGCACAGCTTGTTAAGGCTGAAAAAATCAGTATGCAGACCGCTGTTTCTAACTGTATCGATATTGGTAACTTTAAGCGTTATATGAATATGGGTAACGGTACACAGAATATTTAATTATTTGTAGGTTTTGGGAGTGTTGCAATGCAATGCTCCCAATTTTTACGTAAACAAAAAACTGCCGCAAATTAATGCAGCAGCTTTATATCATTTAATAAAGTCATTAGTTTTAAGCGCTCTGTAAACCTTGGCAATAGGCAGACCGACTATGGTATAATAATCGCCCGAGATACCCTCAACAAGGGTTGCACCTTTTTCCTGTATGCCATAAGCACCAGCCTTATCCATAGGCTCCCATGTATTGATATAGGCATCAATTTCATCATCGGTAAGGTCAAAAAATTTAACGTCAGCCTTGCTTACAAAGCTCTCTGCCGTAACCTTGCCCATAGTGGCATACACCATTGTAACACCAGTATAAACACTGTGTTCCCTGCCCGAAAGGGCTCTGAGCATGGCAAAGGCGTCATTTCTGTCCTTTGGCTTGCCTAAAATTTTATCATCAAGCGCAACTATGGTATCTGCGGCAATAACCGCAATTTTATCTGCAATATCATCTGCCGAAAGCACCTTGTCAAACACGCTGTCTGCCTTGCGTGAGGAAAGTGTCGTTACAATCTCCGCAGGCGTTAAGCCCTCGTCATAGCTTTCATCACAGTTTGAGCATACTACCCTGAAATCAATACCCACCTGCTTTAACAAATCCTGTCTGCGTGGGGACTGCGAGGCTAAAATTATATCAGTCATTTTTATTTCTCCAATCAAAGTTTTTTGTATATAACAATTGCAAGCACCATACCTATTATACCCGCAATATTAAGCTTTATTGTTGCGCCGAGCTGAAGCGTGAAAAACGATAAATCCAGTGAAAGCGGCGGATTTAAGCCTATTTGTTTGCCGTAGTTAAGCCATGCAAGAAACGGTATGCCGCCCAGGGTATCGCCTATAAGCCCACCGATTACAAGACCCGAAATTAATATAAGCACAAAGGTTATTGAGCTTTTCTTCATATAAATACCTCCCATAAAGAACATTACTACCATTTTATAATATTGTGGCGGATTTTTCAATACTTTGCAATAATTATGTTGAAGATAGTTAAAAAATTGGATATAATCAAAGTATGGAGGGCTGAACTATGCTTTTTAATTCACTTAAATTTATCATATTTTTTGCGGCGGCAATACCGCTTTACTACCTTGTGCCTAAAAAGACACAGTGGCCTTTTGTGCTTGCTGCAAGCCTTATCTTTTACATGAGCTGGAGACCCGAGCTGATTTTTCTGCTGCTCGGCGTTACGCTTATCAACTTTACAGGCGGCATACTTATAGAAACCGCTGCTGAAAAAAGAATAAAAAAACGCTGGCTTGTGCTTGCACTGGTGCTGGACTTTGGTATACTGGCGGTGTTCAAGTACCTTGCCTTTATCTCAGACGGCTTTAAATGTCTGTATGAGCTGACAGGCAGGGAGTATCCCATAAAAAGCATAAGCATAATTCTGCCTGCGGGTATATCGTTTTACACCTTTCAGGCGGCAGGCTATCTTATAGATATATACAGGGGTGAAAGTAAGAGTGAAAAAAACTTTCTTAAATTTGCCGCTTTTATGTCATTCTTTCCGCAGATAATAGCAGGTCCTATCGAGAGGTGGCATTTAATGGAGTGTCAGCTTTTTAAGCCGCACAAAATTAAGGCGGAAAATATCTCAATGGGTCTTAAAATTATGCTGTGGGGCTATTTTAAGAAAATTGTTATTGCGGACAGGCTTAACATACTTGTAAATACCGTTTTTTCAAATCCGCATGAGTTTGAGGGACTTGCGCTTATAATTGCCGCCCTCTGCTTTACGGTGCAGATTTACTGCGATTTTTCGGGCTATTCGGATATAGCAAGGGGCTGTGCAAGGACTATGGGCATTGAGCTTATAAACAACTTTGACAGACCATATTTTGCCACAAGCATAAGGGACTTCTGGCGCAGGTGGCATATATCCCTTTCGTCATGGTTCAGGGACTATCTGTATATTCCGCTTGGCGGCAACAGGGTTAGTATACCACGCCACTGGCTTAATTTTATGATAACCTTTATGGCGAGCGGTCTGTGGCATGGCGCAAGCATGACCTTTGTTGTGTGGGGTGCACTGCATGGCGTGTATCAGGTTATAGGCAATATCAAATACCGCATTTTTGGTAAGCCTAAGTTTAAATTTTTCCTTACGGATTTTATTTCCATGCTTATTACCTTTTTGCTGGTTGCCTTTGCGTGGATTTTCTTTAAAGCCGGCAGCATAAGCGACGGTATTTATATTGCGTCGCATCTTTTTGATAATATCAGCTCTGTTACAAATGCACAGTATGTGTATGAGGTGCTTAACTCGCTCGGGCTTGGGCTTTTTGAGCTTGTGCTTATGGCAGGTGCGGTTTTATACCTTATTGTGTGTGAAATTATCAGCTATAAATATGAAATTAATGAGCTTATGTCAAGGCTGCCCTTTGTAATAAGGTTTGCCTTCTACTATGTAACTGCCGTAATTATTGCAGCGATGGGGGTGTTCTCAAGTGGAGGAGAATTTATCTATTTCCAGTTCTGAAAAAAGCGGTATGCCGCTGTTTATTTTTAAATTTATACTGTTTATTGCCGTACTTGTGCCTGCCGTTATTTTTATTGGCAGCAAGTACTCAACCGCAAGCACTGAAAACCTTGTAAACGGTTACAACCAAAGCCGCTGGGACGAGTTTTATTCTCTCCCGCAGGACAGTCTTGATATTGTCTTTCTAGGCTCATCACATTCCTATTGTACCTTTGACCCCGAGATTATAGATGGTAAGCTCGGCACAAGCAGCTATCAGCTTGGTATGCCCTTGCAGCACATGGACAGCACCTACTACACAATGCGTGAGGTGCTTAATTACCAAAAGCCGCATCTTGCCGTTATAGAGGTCTACTGGGATATGATTGATGATGAGTTTGAGCTGACGCAGGCTGGCTATCTGTTTCAGGTTATGTGCAACAAGGAGCTTGAAAGGGAGTATATCAAAGAGGTATTTCCGTTAAGTGAAAAGGTTAAGTACAATAATTCCGCCCTGCGTTATCAGGCAGATTATTTTGCTTACCGTACAAGTGAGCTGAAAAAAAGTGTGGAGGCAAAGTATGATGTTGCCATGCCTGCTACGCAAAAGCAGCAGGGCGAGGAGAAGTACCGCTCAAAGGGCTATACATGGTGCAATTACAATATGCTGCCAGATGAATTTGACAAAACAAACCAGTTTAAAAACCTTGATGGCAGCAAGTGGAAGGCTGATGATACACAGGTTAAGTACCTTGAAAAGCTGACTAAGCTGTGCAGGGATAACGGCTGTGATGTTATTTTTGTAACTGCGCCTGTTGCCAATGTATCAATGGACTATATTAAAAATTACGGTGAAATTCACAATACGGTGCAGGGTATTGCAGACAGGCTTGATGTAAGGTATCTTGACCTTAATTATGTAAACGGTGAGCTTGGTCTGCTGACAAATGATAATTTCAGAGATGACGCCCACCTTAACCATAGCGGCGTTGAAATTGTGGATAATTATTTTGCCCAGTGGCTTAATGATGAGTATTATATGAGGGGAAAATAATAAAGCTGGCTAATTAATATAAATTGAAATACAAAAAGCTGCCGCACAAATCAATGCGGCAGCTTATTTTTTAGTAAGTAAGCTTGATAATATCAGATGTAACTGAATTATATGTGCTTGTATCTGTTACTTTGAAAGCAAGCTCAATTTCATCAATATCGCTTTTACCGTTAATACCGTTTTCTTCAAGTCCTGAGCTGAAAATACTAATACTGTCATTTACTTTTTTGCCTGCACTTACCTCAGTGTAGAGTGAGGTGCTTGATGACATGGTAAAGCCATTAATATCAATGCTTTCAAGTGTTACAAGATAATTTGAG
>CABUWB010000171.1 GCA_902495025.1 uncultured Eubacteriales bacterium | reverse complement strand
TGCTCAATGGATACGGGGCGCTTGTTGCAGCTCATCATTATACCCTTAATTAGCTTTTCTCTGTCAAAAAGCTCCCTTGTGTTGTTGCTTTTTATAACCGAAAGGGGCAGTGAGTCAATACGCTCATAGGTGGTAAAGCGCTGCTGGCATTTTTCGCAGTAGCGGCGGCGGCGTATTGCCGACTGGTCCTCCATTGTTCTTGTGTCTATAACCTTTGTGTCCGAATTACCGCAGAACGGGCATTTCATAGTAAACACCTCCAAATTTTATACTTTTCTACATTATAATACATTTAAACGGTTTGCACAATAAAAATTGGTGTGGAAAGTTGGTGTAAGTTAGTGTATAATAAATTTATTACTGCAAAAAAATATTTATTTGGAGGGATATATTATGAGCTGTCCTAAAAGTGCAAATAAATTTATGATGTGCTTTCTGCTGTACAACTGTGCGGCGGTTTTTATAATAGCAATAGCGTCAATACAGCTTTCCATGACGGGTATGGATGCAAAGGATATTATGCAGTTTATGCTGCTTTCGCAGGACGTTATTATTTTTATGGTGCCTATGGCTGCCTATATAATAATTACAGGTGAGCCGTTTAAAAAGCTTGTGCCGCTTAAAAGGCTGTCGCTTAAAAACGCCATTTACGTTTCTGCAATAACTCTGCTTATTATGCCTATGATGTCGGTGTTTTCGCAGATAACAAATATGTTTGTAAGTTCTGATGTAAATGAGTCCTTTCAGACGGTTATGCTGGATTTTCCATGGTGGGTGTCGGTTATATATATGGCTGTTATGCCGCCTTTGTGTGAGGAAACAATGTTCAGGGGCTATATTTTAACAGGCTATAAAAAGGCAGGCTTTGCAAAGGCCGCACTGGTATCGGCGCTGTTTTTTGGTATGATGCACCTTGACCTTTACCAGCTCCCATACGCAACCTTTGCAGGCATTGTTATGGCAGGCTTTGTGTTCTATACGGGGTCAATATATTCCTCAATGCTGGCGCATTTTATTGTAAATGGCTCACAGACCGCAATGTTTCTTATAGGCACAAAGGTTATGGACAGGGCTGAACTTGAAAAGCAGCTTGCTGCCGAGGTGGGTGCGGACGAGCAGCTTGCAACCCTGTATGTAACCATGGCTGTTATGATTTTCTGCCTGCCGCTGCTGCTGTTTTTAATTAACCGCTTTGTAAGGCGCAACAGGGACAATTATGCTGCCTACTGCACCGACGGTGCGGAGGATATACCTCTTTATTTTGAGGAAAGAGTGGAAAAACAGAAGATTTTTGATAAATTTTTTGTGCTTTCGGTAATAATATATATTGCGTATGTGGCAATTTTTAAATGAAAAACGTTTATAAAAGGGAAAAAGGCTTATGTCGTGAGTGGAGGACATAAGCCTTTTTCAGTGGAGAGTTGTATATGAATAATAGAGTCTGGCTCTGTTATATACCGGGGATACCTCCCCGATACAAGGTAATTATAGCACAGTTTTTTCCAAAAATCAAATTATAATTTGATTAGAACTACAAAAAACAGCAAGATGCACAAAACCAGTATTGTCATTAAATGGAATTTGCTTTGAATTGACAAAATGTGGAGCACCAAAAAAATAAATTAATTCCTAGTATTTTACTTGACATTAACAGGGAATAGTAGTAGTATATATTTAGTAATCCCCAGTAAATTACTACGGATTAAAAAGAGGTGAATTTAATGAAAATCTCAACAAGGGGACGTTACGGTCTGCGTGCTATGGTTGATGTGGCTGCAAACACAAGGGAGGGCAAGTGTATATCCCTTAGCTGCATAGCCAAAAGACAGAATATAAGCGAAAGCTACCTCGAGCAGCTTTTTGCCTCGCTTAAAAAGGCAGGGCTTTTAAAAAGCACAAGGGGCAAGCAGGGCGGCTATGAGCTTTGCAGGGAGCCGTCGCTTATTACCGTAGGCGACATATTAAATGCCATTGAGGGGCCTATGACCCTTGTGGACTGCGAAACCAAAACAGACGCCTGCTCAAACGGCGGCTGTGATAAATGCGCCACCAGAGATGTGTGGGAAAGACTGAGCAACAGCATAATTGATACGGCAAACGGTATAACGCTTGATAAGCTTGCCGATAATTATATTGAATTAAATGAAACGGAGTGAAACTAAAATGACAATATATATGGATAATGCGGCTACAACAAAGCCACGCAAGGAAGTAATTGATAAAATGCTGCCCTTTATTACCGAAAACTACGGCAATCCCTCCAGCATTTACAAAATAGCAAGGGAAAATAAAAATGCCGTTGATGAGGCAAGGGATAATATTGCAAAGGCAATTAATGCAAATACCAACGAGATTTACTTTACAGCAGGTGGCTCTGAGTCCGATAACTGGTGTTTAAAGGGTATTGCCGACAGCTACAGCGGCAAGGGCAAGCACATTATTACTACCGCAATTGAGCACCACGCCATTCTCCATGCCTGTGAGTACCTTGAAAGCAAGGGCTTTGAGGTAACCTATCTCCCTGTTGATGAGTACGGCATTATATCAATGGAAGATTTGAAAAACGCAATAAGAGAGGATACAATCCTTATTTCAGTTATGTTTGCCAATAATGAGATTGGCTCTATCCAGCCTATTGCAGAAATTGGCAAGCTTGCACACGAAAAGGGCATAGTTTTCCATACAGACGCTGTTCAGGCTCTCGGTCATGTGCCTATTGATGTTGAGGAAATGAATATAGATTTGCTTTCCGCAAGCGGTCATAAGCTCTACGGACCTAAGGGTATAGGTATGCTCTATATAAGAAAGGGTATTAAGATTAAGCCTCTTATCCATGGCGGCGCACAGGAGCGCAACAGGAGAGCGGGTACAGAAAATGTACCTGGTATTGTAGGCTTTGGCGAGGCGTGCAGGCTTGCAAATGAGGAGCTTGATAAGGAGAGCAAAAGGCTTATTGCTTTAAGGGATAAGCTGATTAACGGTATTCTTACAGCTATACCTCATTCAAGGCTTAACGGACACCCAACAAAAAGACTGCCCGGTAATGTAAATATCTCATTTGAGTTTATCGAGGGTGAGTCAATGCTCCTTCTGCTTGATATGAAGGGCGTATGCGCAAGCAGCGGCAGTGCATGTACAAGCGGCTCGCTCGACCCATCGCATGTTCTGCTTGCAATAGGTCTGCCTCATGAAAAGGCACATGGCTCGTTAAGGCTTACACTTGGTCATTTCAATACCGAGGATGAGGTTGATTTTATTATTAAGGAGCTGCCTCCTATTGTGGCAAGGTTAAGGGAAATGTCCCCTCTCTATGAGGATTACTTAAAGGGTAAAAATAATTAATTAAAAAAACAAATCATTTATATAAAGGAGAATTACAATGCAGTACAGCGAAAAGGTCATGGACCATTTTATGAACCCAAGAAACGTAGGTGAAATT
This sequence comes from uncultured Eubacteriales bacterium, assembly GCA_902495025.1. GTDB lineage: Bacteria > Bacillota > Clostridia > Lachnospirales > CAG-274 > CALWRD01. Next base: position 1,544 of record CABUWB010000171.1, on the reverse strand, counting down.
GAGGACGCAAGCGGCGTTGGCACAGTAGGCAACGCAAAGTGCGGCGATATAATGAAGGTATATTTAAAAATTGAAAACGGCATTATCGAGGACGCAAAGTTTAAAACCTTTGGCTGCGGTGCGGCTGTTGCAACAAGCTCAATGGCTACCGAGCTTGTAAAGGGCAAAACTATTCAGGAGGCACTGGAGGTTACAAACAAGGCGGTTATGGAGGCTCTTGACGGACTTCCACCTGTTAAGGTACACTGCTCATGTCTTGCAGAGGAGGCTCTCCATGCAGCATTATGGGACTATGCCGAAAAGAACAATATTGTAATTGAAGGACTTGAAAAGCCCGTAAACGATATAAGCGAGCACGAGTTGCCCGAGGAGGAATAATATGCCCGAAAAGGTTGTTGTGGGTATGTCGGGCGGTGTGGACTCCTCCGTTACAGCTTACCTGTTAAAGCAGCAGGGCTATGACGTTATAGGCGTAACCATGCAGATATGGCAGGATGAGGACAGGGAAGAAATGGAGGATAACGGCGGCTGCTGTGGTCTTTCCGCTGTTGATGATGCAAGGCGTGTTGCCGCTGCAATAGGTATACCGCACTATGTGCTTAATTTCCGCAGTGAGTTTAAGGAAAAGGTCATTGACTATTTTATTGATGAATATTTTAAGGGGGCAACTCCAAACCCATGTATTGCCTGCAACAGGTATGTTAAGTGGGAGTCCCTTTTAAATAAGTCCGTTGCAATAGGTGTGGACTATATCGCAACAGGTCATTATGCAAAGGTTACCACTCACCCCGAAACGGGCAGATATACCCTTGCTTTATCCGATACCGATACAAAGGACCAGACCTATGCACTTTACAACCTTACGCAGTATCAGCTTGCGCATACCCTTATGCCGCTTGGCAGCTATGAAAAGAGTGAAATAAGAAAGATTGCCGCCCAGATAGGTCTGCTTGTGGCGGATAAGCCCGACAGTCAGGATATATGCTTTGTGCCCGACGGTGATTATGCCGCCTTTATCGCACAGAATACCGACAGGGAGATAACCGAGGGTGATTTTGTGGATACGCAGGGCAAAGTGGTTGGCAGACACAAGGGTATCTGCCATTATACCATAGGTCAGCGCAAGGGGCTTGGTATAGCCTTTGGTGTGCCAATGTATGTGTGCGGTATTGATACCGAAAGCAACAGGGTAATACTTGGCGGCAATGATGAGCTGTTTAAGCGTGATGTGCTTGTGCGGGATTTTAATTGGATGGCATACGATAAGCCGACAGACGGTACGCAGCTGCGTGCCATGGGCAAGCTGCGCTATTCGCAGAATATGAGCCCATGCACAATTACCGTACAGGGTGATGAGGTGCTTTGCTGCTTTGATGAGCCGCAGAGGGCGGTTACCCCGGGACAGGCTGCCGTATTTTATGTTGACGGATATGTGCTTGGCGGCGGTACGATTGTGAGGTAATTTATGAGAAAATATATTTTATCACTTTTGGTTATTCTGCTTGTGCTCTGCGGCTGCAGTGCACAGACAGTACAAAACGGTG
>CABUWB010000170.1 GCA_902495025.1 uncultured Eubacteriales bacterium | reverse complement strand
TTGCGATGGTAAGTTGCCTTTAGGCTTGCCTAAAGGTTAGTTATATTGCCCTGCAAGGCAGGGCACTGTGGAGCAAAGCGACACAGTAACAAGGAGCTTTAGCTTCTTGTAATATAACTTATCGGAAGAAAAAACAGGCTTGTATGTTTTTTCTGATGGTAAGTTGCCTTTAGGCTTGCCTAAAGGTTAGTTATATTGCCCTGCAAGGCAGGGAGCTGTGGAACAAAGCGACACAGCAGCAAGAAGCGTAAGCTTATTGTAATATAAACATCTGAAAAAGGTCGGTTGTATTTACAACGAAAACGGAGTTTTTATGAAAAAATATATACCAATATTAAAAAGAACACGTATGTTTTCTGGAGTATCAGAAGAAGAAATAGGTGCAATGCTTTCCTGCCTGCAGGCAAGGCTTTGCACTTATAAAAAGGGTGAATATGTTTTACGACAGGGAGAGCGTATTGACAATATTATGGTGCTTGTCGAAGGCAAGCTCCATATTCAGCATGACGATTACTGGGGCAACCGCAGTATTATAAATATGATAAGTGTTGGGGAAATGTTTGGCGAGGCGTACTCTGCACCCGAAAGCGGTGCAATTATGAATGATGTGCTTGCGGTAGCGGATAGCGCCGTAATTTACTTTGATGTAAATAAAGTTATTACCGTATGCCAGACAGCCTGCAAATTTCATTCAATAGTAATTCACAATCTGTTTTTTGCTATATCCGAAAAGAACAGAAAGCTCGTTCAAAAGCTAGGCTATATGTCTAAGCGCACCACAAGAGAAAAGCTGACCGCATATCTGTCAGATGAAGCAAAAAAACAAAACAGCAGTACATTCTCTATACCTTTCAACCGCCAGCAGCTTGCTGATTTTCTTTCTGTTGACAGGAGCGCAATGTCAAATGAGCTTTGTAAAATGCGTGATGAGGGTAAAATTAAATTTGAGAAAAATATATTTACGCTGTTATAAGCGTATATTTTAAAAAAACTGCCTACTTAAAAATAATTAAAAATAATTATAATTAAGTCCCTTTTATTGTACATAAGATATGATATTGTAATTTATATAAGATACACAAGTATTATTCACCCCTCTTGAAATGCATCGGAATTTATTTACGTTCTTTATATTAAACTTAGACAAAGCTAAGGAGGCGTATTTCAATGTCAGAAAAAAATACTGATTTAGCAGACAGCATCCAATTTCGTTCCGTAAGACTTATAAACGGCAGATATATAGCATACGGTGATAAAGAGATAGTCGGCTTTTGTCATTATTATTTACATAAAGGCTATCTGACAGCAAACATGCTGAAAAACCATAAATGCTGCGAAAAGGAATGCAGCCTGCTGCAAAAATTTGAAGAATATCCGTATTGGCAGCGCATGGCTGAGGCTGAAAAAGCAAAAGCCAGAAACAAGCAGAAGGCAAAAAACAAGAAAATAGCCGAAGCAAAGAAAAGAGCCAAACAGGAGCTGCCGCTTGAAAATTTAAAAGCGGAAGCCCAAGACATGGCTGATTACTGGTATACTCCCATTTTAATTACACGTATAGCAAAAAACACAAAGAGCAGCTATACTATATTTTATGTTTCAGATTGTGATGCAAACGATTGGTATGAATACAGGGATATTGCCTTTGTGCTAAGCAAAAAATATCATTCACGCTTTACACTTAAACATATGAAGAGAGCGGACGGACATTACGCCTCGGTTTCTGACTGGTTAAGTAAACAATGATTAATTCACTGAAACAGGTTTGAGATAAAATGTTTCAGACCAACGAAAAAGACCGCAGGCGCAGCCACTGAGCTGCGTTAAGGGGTTTTGAGGAAGGTATGGGACATTTTAACCTAAGCTGTGAAAGATTAATTAATCAGTGGTTACTTAAACATAGGCAGATAACAAAGCTGCCGCCAAGCCTAATTATATCTGCTGTTTTATTTGGACATGCAGCATAACACAGTGGAGATTGTTGTATTACCCTATGGAGCAGGGTACTGTGCAGCAAAGTGTTACAGCAACGGGTGCAGCTTTACTTCTCCACCTACCCGCTCCCCATGCCGCGTCAAAGCTTACAGCAACCTTTTTGCTTGTGCCTGTATCAACGCAATAGATAGGCAGTTGTTTTTTTGCGGCAGCGGCAGCAGTGGCAGCAGGATTAAGCATTTCCATGAGGTACGGTCTTGCGGCAGCAAGGCAGGTACACAGCAGTACGGCGGTACCAAAAAGTGCCGCATTTTTTTTGGTCATTATTTTTTTGAACAGTTTAAAGGGTTTCATAAAAACCTCCGATAAAATATTTGTATATTTATATTCTTGCGGGAATATATTTAGACATTTATTATATTCAACCAAAAAAGACCTGTCATAATTATCCTTTATTTTGCGGAAAATTAAGACAGGTCAGAATAAATTTTAATAAATGCAGGGCGACCTCTATGACTTATTGCACCCCACCTAAATATTATCCACCGAAATCCACAGCATATAATAATGATAGTACTTTCCACTTTCAAAAAGCGTGCCAATCATAAAAAGAAAAACATCATCTGTAATATGCAGATTATTTTTATCAAAATATGCCTGCAAATCGGGCGTAAACAAAAGCTCCTTAGGTGTTGCAGTTTTGCTTTTCAAGCAGCTTTCCAGCGGTCTGTCAAGCCTTACTATTTTTATAAGGCAAGGTCTTGCAGGGTATGCCTCCAGCGTTGTTATATGCTCCCTTGATATTTTATCGTAGGACTCCCTTTTAATGGAGCAGCCAGCATAAAAGTCAGATTTATTATTAATAAAATCGTCCTGCTTGAAAAAGTACATGTGCGTTTTGTCTATTGTTTCGTTAAGCACATAGCTTATGTCGGAGTTTTCAATCAGGGAGTCATTATGTCGGTATGCCAGCTTCCAGAACGGTGCGGAAATGCGGTGGATAATATTATCCCCATACAGCTGTATTTTCTGCAAAAATGCCCTGTTATCCTTCAGTCGTCGGTACACCAGCTTAAGCCGCTCAATTTCCGTTTCAATCTCCGTCATTTTTTCGGTATAGGTATTAACTGCGGTTTCATAATCGGTATATTCATTTAGCAAACAATCGCCTATTTCGGTAAGGCTGAAATCAAGGTCCCTTAACAGCTTAAGGCTGATAAGCCTTGTTACGGAGTCCTCGTCATATGTTCTGTAACCCGTTTCACTATCCTTTATGGCAGAAATAAGCCCCGAGTTTTCATATTCCCTTATAGTATTTGTTGAAACCCCCAATAATTTTGAAAGCGCCCTTGTTTTTAATTTCATATAATCACACCCTTACAGCAGCAAATATTTACTGAATCATTCCCTCTTAAAATAATTATACCAATATACATTTTTTTGTCAAGAAACGCTGTCTGCTGCCCTGTCAAAATACACAAAACCTCATTATAAATTTTGTTAAAAAACTCTATTGAGTATCAACCTGCTTGTGGGTTTATAATCGATATATATAATAGAGGTACAAGCCTGCGGCGCAGCACTGCTGCCGCCGCAAAAGGAGGACAATATGAAAATAAATTTTTTAAAGAAATTTGCAAGTATTGCATTGTGTATATCAATGCTTATGCAAAGCACCGTATTTACAATTGCTGCCACAAACGGCTATACGTTCAGCCAGCTTACATACAGCAGCTCATACGGAACAACCTACACAGTCAGCAGCAGCGGCACACTCTCGCTCACCTTTGACGGACAGTATCAGGAAATAAAGTATCTGCTGCCCGAGAGCGTAAACCTTTCAAAATGCAATTCGGTTGTGTTTAATGCAGCAGCCTCGGACAATATTGCATTTAAGCTGTATACCTCAGACGATGAGCAGGCAGAGGTTATATATGACTGCAAGGCAAGCTCTGCCTCAGATTTCACCATCACACCAACTTCGGGCAAAACGGTTAACAAAATAGGTATTATGAACTGTGCCGACAAAAGCGATGTTACTGCCGAGGTAAACAAGGTCAGCTTTAATATAAGCAGCAGCTCAACAGCGGACACCTCAAGCGCAACCCTGCTGAACACCTACGGCAGCACACTTGGCAAAATGGGTACCTGCATCAATCTATCACAGTTAAAAGATGCCGATACGCTTGCCTTTGTAAAAAAACACTTTAACAGCGTTACGCTCGAAAATGAGATGAAACCCGACAGCATTTTAAGACGCTGGTCAAAACAGCTTATTACCGTAGACGAGGCAAAGAGCAAAGGCTACTACATTCCGTCCAACTATACGGAGAGCACCGTTCCTCTGCTTAACTTTGACTCCGTTGACGCAGCGCTTAAAATATGCTCTGAAAACGGACTTAAAATGAGAGCGCATACCCTTGTATGGCACAGCCAGACGCCAACCTTTTTCTTCAGAGAGGGCTACAGCGAAACAGGCGATTATGTAAGCAGTGATGTTATGAATGCACGCCTCGAATTTTACGTAAAAACCGTTATGAACCACGTTTACACAGGCAATTACGGTGATGTGGTATATACCTGGGACGTTGCCAACGAGTACATAAACGCAAAAACAGCCGACAAGTCCGACTGGGTTGCGGTATACGGCGAGCAGGGCAACACACCTGTTTTTGTAAAGTCGGCATTTCAGTATGCAAACGAAACGCTTGAATACTTTAACCTCAGGAACAGTGTAAGCCTGATGTACAACGACTTTAATACATATATGAATACGGACGCCATAATAGAAATGATTAATTATATCAACAAAGATAAAAAGCTTTGCGATGGCGTAGGTATGCAGTCGCACCTTGGCACAAGCTTTCCAAGTGTGTCATCATATAAAAATACATTGCAGAAATTTGCAGACGCAGGGCTTGAAATTCATGTAACCGAGCTTGACGTTACAAATAAAAACAGCCTTGACCAGCCACAGTATTATTACGACATAGTATCAAGCATATTAAGTGTTAAGAAAAACGGCGGCAACATAACAGGTCTTACTGTATGGGGCTTGTATGACAGTGTTTCA
>CABUWB010000169.1 GCA_902495025.1 uncultured Eubacteriales bacterium | reverse complement strand
TTAAATATTGGTTTGTTTGAATACCTTGCGTACAAGACAAATTTGCGAAAAAATAAATTAACGTTGTAATTAACTTGTAGGGGCGGATTCCATATCCGCCCGAATGTTGAACATATTGCGATGCTTGACGGGCGGCAGGTTGCCGCCCCTACGATTGAAATGTTTAGGTGTTAATTTACACCGCTAAACTCTAATTTACCACCCTTAAATAATATATGTTTTAATGTAGCAGCCTACAATTTATTTCTAACTGAAGCTTACGTTAAATATACCCTCTTTGCCGTATTCACCGGTAATAAGGATATTATAAAGCTCCCTGCCCTCTGCGGCAGATTTTATATCCTCTGCATCATAGAGTATATAACCGCCTGTCGTTTTAAAAGTTATATCCCTTATGCCCCTGTCGAGCTTGTCGTTTAGCAGAATGAGCAAATCCTCTCTGCTTGATACGGTAAGGTTGTTATAGCTATAATAGTTGTACCTTGCGCCTGTACATTTAATGTTGGTATTATAAAGAGTGTGGGTTTGTGATATTTCATCATCGCTTACATTAAAATAGTTGTAGCGTACCCTGCCCTTTAAATCTGGAACAGGGTCGTTTGAGGTCAAATCCACGTTATAATATTCGCCGTTCAGCTCCACAATGTTCCACTGGTGCTTTGTACCGTCAAGCATGCCTGTTGCAAGCGTACAGTTAAGCCCTGCCATGCGGCACAGCAGCATAAAGGTATTGGAGTATGCCTCACAAACACCCTTTCCATCAAGCAGCATACCTGTAATGGAGTGGGTGCGCACAACATTTGCCTGTTCACTCTGTACGGCATCAATATCATAGCGGTAGTTTGCAACAATGTAATTGTGTATTGCAAGCTCCTTTTCATAATCCGTCATATCGGCGGTTATTATTTCATCTGTTATTGCGTAAGCCCTCATAAGTGCGGCAAGCTCATCTGCGGTAAGCGTGCTGCGCAGGCTTTTGTCCTCAAAGGCACGCAGTATGCGGTAATTTGGCGAATATGTAAAGGTGTAGGTTATATTTGCCGTATCACGTCTTATCATACCCTCTGCCGAAATTGAAATATTGTAGTCGGATATATTTTTAAGGTTGTAGATATCCTCGTCAAAATCGGCTATATTAAGCGTTATTGAATGCGTAAGGCTCTCGTTTGCCTGTGTTATCTCCCTTTTCCACTGTTCGGGTGAGGTGATGACGTTTGGCAGCTCATACTGTGTTTTTATGTTGCCCTCTGCGGCGGCAAGCAGACATTCAAAAAGCTCGCCTGCGGTTTCAAAGGCGGGCGCTGCCTGTATGTCGGTATTCAGCACACATATCGTACATAGCGTAAGGAGTGCTGTTTTCAAGGTTTTAGTCATATCAATTCTCCTGTTTTTACTATTTTAATGAGGCAATATAGTCAAGCTCGCTTTCGTTAAGTGGGCGGTATTGTCCCGCTTTAAGCTCACTGTCAAGCGTAATTTCACCAAAGGCTGTCCTTTTAAGCAGGGTTACCCTGCCGCCCTCTGCTGCAAACATTCTTTTAACCTGATGATATTTGCCCTCAGTTATTGTAAGGTATGCTTTAATGCCGCTTTCACTATGCTCGGTTATATCAAGCTCTGCACTTTTGCATACATAGCCGTCGGCAAGAGTGAGGCCGTCCCTGAAACGTGCGGCAATACCGTCCTTAAAGCTGCCATCTGCCTCTACATAATAGGTTTTTGCAACGTGCTTTTTGGGTGAAAGCGTGCTGTGCGCAAACTCGCCGTCATTGGTGAGTATAATAAGACCCAGCGTATCCTTGTCAAGCCTGCCTACGGGGAAAAGCTCCATATTTGAGTAAGGCTCATCTAGCAGGTCAATTACGGTTTTTTCGGTTTTATCCTCAGTTGCGCTTATCACCCCGTCGGGCTTATTAAGCATAAGATATATAAAGCGGCTGTAGCTTATTCTGCTGCCGTCTATCTGTATAATTGCGGCGGTGTCGGTTTTGGCGGCAGGGTCGGACGCCCTTTTGCCGTCCACGCTGACACGTCCCTTTTTTATAAGCTGTTTAACCTCGCTGCGTGTGCCAACGCCTGCGTCGGAAAGCAGCTTGTCAAGTCTTAAAAGCGGCATATTTAACCTCCGTTGCATTTCTTATAATTATGTTATACTTTTAACGATGAAAAGTCAATCGAAATAACGTGAATTAAAAAATTTTTAATAAAATTGATATGTACAAAATTATCGTTTTTTGTTATAATTGTGGTAAATAAAATTTTTAATGACATCTTAGGAGGAAAAGAAAATGTCAGTTATTAATGAAAACATCCGTATTGAGGAAAATGGTACAATTAGCTTTGGCAACTATGAGGTTGAGGCAAAGCAGAAGGTTGATGATTATAAAGTTGGCGGTGACCTGTATACATTAAGAACACATAAGCAGGTTACACGTATTGAAAAAAATTCCAAGCTGCTTATTGAAACCGTACCGGGCGCAACGGTACACAATATGAGCGTTGGCGAGGGTGTAACCACCTTTACAATTGAGGGTATGGGTGATACACAGATTACACTGGAGCTTGAAAGCGCAACCGAGTACACAATTTATGTTGATGATGTAAACCTCGGTAAAATTAAGACAAATGTTGCAGGCAAGATTAACTTCAGTGCAGAGCTTAACGCGCAGCCAAAGAGCGTTAAGATTGAAAAGCACTGATAATTAAATGAATTATGGCTAAAATAAAGACAAAGTATGTCTGCAATAACTGCGGGTATGAAACGGTAAAGTGGCTTGGCAAATGCCCCGACTGCGGCAGCTTTTCTACCTTTGAGGAGGTAACGCAGGCGCCCGAGGGTACAAGAAACAATACCATACAGCCGTCAAGGGCGGCAGTGCCGCAGCAGCTTGACAATATCAAGCCTCTTGAAAGTGAGCGTATCGGTACTGGTATGGCGGAGCTTGACAGGGTACTCGGCGGCGGCATTGTGCAGGGCTCGCTTGTGCTTGTTGGCGGCGACCCCGGTATAGGTAAGTCTACCCTTATTTTACAGATATGCAATACAATTGGCGGACAGAACAAGAGAGTGCTTTACGTAAGCGGTGAGGAGTCCGCACAGCAGATAAAAATGCGTGCCGACAGGCTTGGTATAACAACGCCTATGCTTTCAATTCTGCCCGAAACGAGCCTTAATATAATAGAAGCAACTATTGCTGCCGAGCAGCCAGACCTTGTTGTCATAGACTCCATACAGACGGTGTTTATTGAGGAAATTCCCTCCGCGCCGGGCTCTGTTACGCAGATAAGGGAGGCAACCTCCCGCATTATGCACATTGGCAAGCGCAGCAATATTTCGGTTATAATAGTAGGTCATGTTACCAAAGAGGGTGCGCTGGCAGGCCCACGTATGCTTGAACACATGGTGGATACAGTGCTTTACTTTGAGGGTGAAAAACGTGCCAGCTACCGTATGCTCAGAGCGGTTAAAAACCGCTTTGGCAGTACAAACGAGATAGGCGTTTTTGAAATGTGCGACATGGGTCTTAAAGAGATTGAAAACCCGTCCGAATTTATGCTTACGGGCAGGGCGGAAAATGTGGCAGGTTCTGTTGTAACGTGCAGCATGGAGGGCACAAGACCGCTGCTTATTGAGGTGCAGTCCCTTGTGAGCTATACAAGTTTTGGTATGCCAAGGCGCATGGCAACAGGTATGGACTACAACAGGGTGGTGCTGCTTATTGCCGTACTTGAAAAGCGTGCAAATATGCAGCTTTCAAACTATGATGTGTATGTAAACCTGACAGGCGGTATAAAAATTGCAGAGCCGTCGCTTGATGCTGCGGTGCTGCTTGCAATAGCATCTGCCTATACAAATAAACAGGCGGACAGCGGACTTATTGCCTTTGGTGAAATTGGTCTTACAGGCGAGCTGAGAGCGGTTGCTATGGCTGAAAAAAGGGTAAGTGAGGCTGCAAAGCTGGGCTTTACCTGCTGTATACTGCCCGAGGCTAACCTCAAAGAGGCGGCTAAGGTAAAGGGCATTAAGGTGCTTGGCGCAAGGAATGTTGAACAGCTGCTTAGTCTGGCTTTATAAGCGGTGTACGTACTTATAATTGACAAGAGCTTTATTTTAGTGTAAAATGATGATGTTATATAATGAATTTGGGGGAACTATACCCTTTTCATAATTAATATAGTGAAAACTTAGGAGGAAAGTATAAATGGCAACTTTATACGAGCAGTGGTTTGGTACTGCGTACAATCGTGACGGAAGAATTAACGACAGACTTTGGAATGATTATCTTCCAAGAGAGCAGAAGATTTATGAGTATATTCTTGAAAACAAGGCTACAGAGGTAAAGGGCACAGTTAAGGAGCTTGCTGAAAAGTTTGACATGAACCCTGTATACATTCTTGGCTTTGTTGACGGTATCAACGATACACAGGACCCTCAGATTGAGCTTGAAAACATGACTGAGGATACAGAGGTTTGTGTTAAGATTGATTTTGAAACACTTTATAAGAAGATGGTTGAGTACAAGGCAGACCACCTTTACTCACTGCCACAGTGGAGCAATATTTTCACTGAGGAGCAGTTAAAGGCTTTCTATAAGGAGCAGAAGAAGTCCACCACTGTTGTTAAGGAGCATAAGGTGGGCAGAAACGACCCATGTCCTTGCGGCAGCGGCAAGAAATATAAGCATTGCTGTGGGGCGGCGAAGTAATTTTGGATACTTTATTTTGTGAAGTAGATGGGGAAAATCCTTCCCTTAATAGTGATGTTATAGCTAAGGCTGCTGATATTATAAAAAACGGCGGCCTTGTGGCTTTTCCTACGGAAACCGTTTACGGACTGGGTGGAAACGCACTTGACAGAGAGGCGGCAAAAAAAATTTATGCGGCAAAGGGACGTCCATCGGACAATCCGCTTATTGCCCATATTTCAGATATAAGCGAGCTTGCTCCGCTGGTTAAGAGTGTGAGTTCTAAGGCAAAAATACTTATGGACGCTTTTTGGCCTGGGCCGCTGACGCTTGTTT
>CABUWB010000168.1 GCA_902495025.1 uncultured Eubacteriales bacterium | reverse complement strand
TACTGAAAAGCGAGATTGAAGGCTTTGAGGTAAAAACACAGGTGAGTGAAACCGGTACGATTGTTGCCGTAGGCGACGGTATTGCAACCGTTTACGGTATCAGCCATGCTATGTATGGTGAAATTGTCGAGTTTGAAACAGGTGTGCGTGGTATTGTACAGAATTTGGAAATGAAAACTGTCGGCGTAGTACTTCTCGGCTCGGATAAGGGACTTACCGAGGGCTCAAAGGTGTACCGCACAGGCAAAAAAGCAGGTATTCCAGTAGGCGATGCCATGCTTGGCAGGGTGGTAAACTCACTTGGTGCGCCTATTGACGGTAAGGGCAATATAGAAACCACAGATTACAGACCTATTGAAAATGAGGCTCCCGGTGTTGTTGACAGAAAATCCGTTACTGTTCCGCTTGAAACGGGTATACTTGCAATTGATGCAATGTTTCCTATCGGCAGGGGACAGAGAGAGCTTATCATAGGCGACAGACAGACGGGTAAAACCTCTATTGCCATTGATACAATCCTTAATCAAAAGGATAAGGATGTTATATGTATTTATGTTGCCATAGGACAGAAGGCGTCAACTGTATCAAAAATTGTTACAACGCTTAAAAAATTCGGTGCTATGGATTATTCAATTGTTGTCTCCTCAACGGCAAGCGACAGTGCGCCGCTGCAGTATATAGCACCATATTCGGGCACAGCTATTGCAGAATACTTTATGTATAAGGGCAAGGACGTGCTTATTGTATATGACGACCTTTCAAAGCACGCTGTGGCATACAGGGCGATGTCGCTGCTGCTTAAAAGACCGCCCGGACGTGAGGCATACCCGGGTGATGTATTCTATCTTCACTCCAGACTGCTGGAGCGTTCATCAAGGCTTAGTGATGAGCTTGGCGGCGGCTCAATTACGGCTCTGCCTATTATTGAAACGCTTGCAGGTGATGTGTCGGCATATATTCCAACAAATGTAATATCCATTACCGACGGACAGATTTTCCTTGAAAGCGAGCTGTTTTTCTCGGGTATAAGACCTGCGGTAAATGTCGGCCTTTCCGTATCACGTGTAGGTGGTGCGGCACAGACCAAGGCAATGAAAAAGGTTGCGGGCAGCCTCAGAATTGACCTGGCGCAGTTCAGGGAAATGGAGATATTTACACAGTTCAGCTCCGACCTTGACAAGTCAACGCAGGAGCTGCTTGACCATGGACACAGGCTTGTGGAGCTTTTAAAGCAGCCGCTTTACAATCCACTTAACCTGCACAGACAGGTAATAAGCCTTTGCGGTGCTATGAACAGGCTTTATCTTGACATACCCGTTAAGGAGATTAAGCCGTTCCAGGAGGATATGCTCTGCTATATTGAGCAGAATGCCCCCGAGCTTTGCAGCGAGATTGACGATAAAAAGGTTTACACCGATGAAATAAAGGATAAGATTATAAACCTTATTAATGAGTATAAGAGCAAGAGCAGGTGATATAAATGGCAAATATGAGAGAAATCCGTACACGAATGAAAAGTATACAGGATACTATGAAAATTACAAATGCCATGTATCTTATTTCCTCATCAAAGCTTAAACAAGCCAAGAAAAAGCTTGAAAACACCATGCCCTATTTTAATGCCCTCAGGGAAACCATAGCCGATATTATGGAGCATTTGCCCTACGATACCTCGTACAGATATATTGCAGACGGCAAGAGCACCATATCTGACGATGACAAAAAGCGTCTTTATATTGTAATGACAGCTGATAAGGGGCTTGCAGGCGCATACAACCACAACGTGCTTAAAATGACGGAGGAAAACCTAAAAAAGGGCAAAAACAACTTTATCTTTATGATAGGTCAGATGGGACGCAACTACTTTAACCGCAGAAATATGGTTATTGACTGTGAGTACCTTTATGTTGCGCAAAACCCTACGCTTATGCGTACAAGGGCTATTGCCGAAAATGTTATTGACCTGTATGATGCAGGTGAGATTGATGAGGTTTATATTGTATTTAACAAAATGATTAACTCCATGAGCTGTGAGAGTGAAACGCTTAAAATTCTTCCGCTTGAGCGAAGCGCTTTTGAAAAGCATAAGGGCAGATACCGCCATGAGGCAAGCTTTTCGCCCTCGCCAAAGGCGGTGCTTAAAAACATTGTGCCAAACTATGTAAAGGGTATTATTTACTGCGCACTGGTTGAGGCATTTTCATCGGAGCAGAACTCACGTATGACGGCTATGGAGTCGGCTACAAATAACGCAAAGCAAATGCTAAGTGAGCTGTCGCTTGTGTATAACAGGGCAAGGCAGGCAGCCATTACACAGGAGATAACGGAGATTGTAGGCGGTGCCAACGCTCTTAACAGTTGATAAATGAGAGGTGAAACAGACCCTATGAATAAAGGTAAAATTGTACAGGTTATGGGACCTGTTGTGGATGTTGAGTTTGAGGCTGGCAGCCTTCCTCACATAAAGGACGCTTTAACCGTAGAGGTTGAGGGCAAAACAAAGGTTATGGAGGTTGCACAGCACATGGGCAACAGCATTGTGCGCTGTATTATGCTTTCGGCAAGCGAGGGTCTTGCCAAGGATATGGAGGTAACTGCAACTGGCGACGGTATCAAGGTACCCGTAGGCAGTGCTACCCTTGGCAGAATGTTTAACGTGCTTGGCGAGGCAATAGACGGCGGTGAAAGCGTTGAGGGTGATGAAAAGTGGGTAATCCACAGGGACCCTCCGTCCTTTGAGGACCAAAGCGGTGTTGTTGAAATGCTTGAAACAGGCATTAAGGTTATAGATTTGCTTGCACCTTATGCAAAGGGCGGTAAAATTGGTCTTTTCGGCGGCGCAGGCGTAGGTAAAACCGTACTTATACAGGAACTTATACACAATATTGCAACACAGCATGGCGGCTACTCCATTTTTACGGGTGTAGGCGAGCGTTCAAGAGAGGGCAACGACCTCTGGTGCGAAATGAAGGAGTCGGGCGTTATTGAAAAAACGGCGCTTGTTTTCGGTCAGATGAACGAGCCGCCCGGTTCAAGAATGAGAGTTGCGCAGACAGGACTTACCATGGCTGAATATTTCAGGGATAAGCAGCATCAGGACGTACTGCTTTTTATTGATAATATTTTCCGTTTTGTGCAGGCTGGCTCCGAGGTATCCGCTCTTTTGGGACGTATGCCGTCTGCCGTAGGCTATCAGCCAACGCTTGCAAATGAGGTGGGCGAGCTGCAGGAGAGAATTACCTCTACAAAAAACGGCTCAATTACCTCTGTACAGGCGGTTTATGTGCCTGCTGACGACCTTACCGACCCTGCACCTGCAACAACCTTTGCACACCTTGACGCAACAACAGTGCTTTCACGTAAAATTGTTGAGCAGGGTATTTATCCTGCCGTTGACCCTCTGGAGTCAAGCTCAAGAATACTGGAGGCTGATGTTGTTGGCAGTGAGCATTATGAGGTTGCAAGGCGTACACAGGAGGTTTTGCAGAGATATAAGGAATTGCAGGATATTATTGCTATCCTCGGTATGGAGGAGCTTGACGAGGAGGATAAGGAGATAATATTCAGAGCAAGAAAAATACAGAAATTCCTTTCGCAGCCATTCTCCGTTGCTGAAAACTTTACGGGTATACCTGGAAAGTATGTGCCTGTTAAGGAAACTATCAGAGGCTTTAAGGCTATACTTGACGGTGAAATGGATAAGTATCCCGAGGAGGCATTTTTCATGGTTGGTACCATTGAAGATGTTATTGCCAAGGCGGAGAGCCTTAACAGATAAGGCGGTGGTGCTTATATGAGTACATTTTTGCTGGATATAATTTCAAGCGACAGAATGTTTTTTGACGGGGAGTGTGAGAGCCTTGTGCTGCCTGCAATTGACGGCGAGCATGGTGTGCTTGCAGGGCATGAGGATATGGTAACTGCCATTAAAAGCGGTGAGTTGCGCATAAAAACCGATGATGGCTGGAAAAGTGTTGCCGTAAGCGACGGCTTTGCGGATATTAAAAGCGATAAGGTTATTGTTATTGTAGATACTGCCGAATGGCCCGAGGAGATAGATATAAATCGTGCCGAAAGGGCAAGACAGCGTGCCGAGGATAAGCTGCGCCAGAAGCAGAGCCTGCGGGAATATTACCATACACAGGCGGCGCTTTCAAGAGCAATGACAAGATTAAAGCTGACAAAAAAATAATGACTTTTGCAGTTTATATTTTTACAATTCAAAAAGAGCTGCCGCAACTTAATGCGGCAGCTCTTTTTGAAGAATATAATTATTCCTCGATTTTATCGTCAGCTTCCTTAACTGTGGAATGAGTAAGCTTTCTGAGTGCCTTAATGTTTGAGATAAGGTATTCAAGCTCTGACTCTGACATATTTTTCATAAGGCTTGTAAGTGTAGAGAGCTTTGCAAAACGTGCCTTTTTAGGTGTTCTGGCAGACTCACTTACACCGTTAAGCTCATAGTTACGAAGGTCAATGGTAATAAGCTGGTCAAGAGATAAGCTGAATATTTCAGCAATCTTAACAAGATTTTTAATGCTTGTGCCTCTCTGTCCTCTCTCGATAAGACCGAGGAAACCGGGAGCCATACCGATTATTTCAGCTAAATCCTCGATAGTCAGATTACGCTTTTTACGTTCATAACGAATGTTTGAGCCAATAATTTTAATGTAATGCATTGTGCCTAAAGTATCATTATCCTTTTCCATACTTTCTCTCCTTCTTAAAAGATAATAAATTTTTTCGGCTGATAAATCAGTCTTCCTTTAAGTATTCACTGTAGCCTATTTTTTCGAGCTTTTCAGCCTTTGTGATAACTGACCTGTCAAGCTCAGCCTTATACTGTTCCACCTTTTTTGAAAGCTCTTCATCGAAAGCTGCAAGGGTCTGAACAGCTAAAAGACCCGCATTTTTTGCACCGTTGATAGCTACGGTTGCAACGGGTATGCCGCCCGGCATCTGAACAATTGAATAAAGTGAGTCAACACCGCTTAAAGCTCTTGTCTTTACAGGAACACCGATAACAGGCAGCGTTGTTATGGCTGCTGTCATACCGGGTAAATGCGCTGCACCGCCCGCACCTGCAATAATCAGCTTTAAGCCTCTGCTTT
>CABUWB010000167.1 GCA_902495025.1 uncultured Eubacteriales bacterium | reverse complement strand
GCCCGCCCGAGGGATAACAAGAGTGTCGAGCGTAGCGAGGCACGGGTTGTTACTTCCTTGGTGGGTACGCTAGTACCCCAGCAAGATGAAATGCACGCAGTGTATTTCATCTTATATGTGTGTTGCGCCAGCGACACACATATAAACTCTAATTTACAACAAAAAAACTGCCGCATTAAATACGGCAGCACGACTTAGTTATTCGCTTATTTTCAAGCCTGCAATACGTGCAAGCTCCTTAATGGAATTAACGGAAACCTTTTTACCCTTATATTCTACCAGATTTTCCATATCACCTGTAAAAATATCGGCAGGATTATATTTTTTAAGTACAATGGTATCCTCATCAGTATAAATTTCAAAGGCATCACCGGCATTTATATCAAAGCCCTCACGCAGACCCTTTGGTATAACAAGTCTGCCCATATCATCAATTTTACGCACCATACCCATAGATTTAAGCATATTAAACATCTCCCTTTTGATTTTGCTATTATCCTCTTCCTGTTATTATTTTAACAGCAGACCAATTAAAAGTCAATAGCGAATTGTCAAAAAATGGTGTTTTTATCAATAATTTACAAATTTTTGCCATTTTTTTACATTTTCGTTGAACTCCTTATATAACTTGCATAATTTTATACCGCTCTAGTAAACACTGGTTTAATGTAACCAAAAATAAATTTACAAAAAAACTGGCGTTCCGAGTCATTTTTTTCTGCGAAAAAAATATAAAATAGAGTAAATCTGTAGTTTTTTCTTGAAAAAAACGACAGCATCCACTTGTTTTTTTGCCGCCTACCGGCTAAATTTATTTTTGCCCTTGAATCAACCAGTGTTTACTCTACTGGTCTTTTTAAAGTCCGCAACAAAGCCTATAAGCTGACCCGAAAGCACAACCGACAAAAACGAGCACATAAGTCTGCCAAGCGGAATATAGGTAACAGAAAGCACCAGTACGATAATATCCAACACAAGGTAAATGCTTTGCAGCTTTCTGCCAGTTAAATATGACAAGCTCATGGCAAGAGCGTCATCACCGCCGGGCGCACCGCCTGCACGCACACACAGCCCGATACCTACGCCCACAAATGCCGCACCGATTATGGCAGCAACAAGCGGAAAGTCCGCTATATGCGTAAAAAGAGGGCCAATCTGCTCAAATATAAAATAAAATACAGAATAGCCCACGCTTGCTATAAGCGAGTAAATAATAAAGCTCCTGTCCAGTACAAAACAGCCAAGCCCGTAGCATACAAGGCTTAACACAAGCCCCGTAACCGACGGCGATATGCCTAAATGGTGCTGTAACAGCAGGGTAAGCCCAAGTATGCCGCCCTCCGTAACGCCCGAAAACGAGTGTATGTTGTAAAGCCCAAAGGCAAGTATCGCACTGCCAAGCAGCAGCTTAACACAGCTTGAAGGCTTAATTTTGGTAAACATGATAACAAATCCTTTCGCGAAATAAAAAATTTTCAGTCCAAAATCGATTATACCAAATATTTTTATAGTTTTCAAGCTGTGTTAATGAAAATCAAAACAAAATAATTAATGGTTATACTAAACTATCTTTTATTTTATTACAATCTAAAGCAGATAAAATATATTATCTATTCATATAATAAAACCTTGTACTTTACTTGATATTGAGTATAGTATTAATATTTACTTTTTCCGCAATCATTGCAAATACTAATGCTGTTAGGATTTTTATGTCCGCAGCTTTTACAATACCATACATTTTTATCGGCTGATGACTGACTTGCCCTTGCAAGCATACCCGCATTACTTGAACTTGATGAACTGCTTGAAACTGATGATACAGAAGGCGAACCCACACTGTTTGTTCCTTTCAAAATACAACTAATTTCGTTTACATTATTTGATATTTCCATAATCATACCAAGACGTGCAACCGCACTTTTAGCTGCCGCATGACTTAAGATAGGTATAATAACAAGCCACATAATACCAACTACAATCGCACCACCAATTCCTGATGCGATTGTAAGCATAAAACCTAAAACACCTACAATTAAGCCGAAAATTGTGGCATATTTTATAAGGTCTTCAATTTCTTTTGCTATTATCTGTGTGTATTTCATAAATTTTCCTCCTCGTATTATATAATTTTATATTTTCATAATCCCACACTTTCGTAAACCTCATCCTTATCCTCCTGTTCAATACCAAGATAGCACTTAGTAACCTCAAAGCTGGAATGATTATATATTTTCATAAGCATAACAGGCGGCACACCCTTTTTCCATGCGTGGTAGCCAAAGGTTTTTCTTAGCGAATGGCAGCTTATATCAAGCCCGACGCCCTCTCCGCCTTCCTTAATAATACGATAAGCCTGTATTCTTGTAATAGGTGCGGAGTGCTTATTTGCAAAAATATAACCTTTTTTTATTTCTGTTTTGCTTTTTGAAATATACAGCTTTACTGCACTTTTAAGCGCCGAATTAATAAGTATTCTAGTATGCTTGCCTGTCTTTTGCTCATTAAGTGCAATATGCGTTTTTAAACAGGCTGCTTTAAAATCATAAATGTCCTCCCATTTCAGCTTTAAAACATCGCATATACGCAGTGCCGAGTTAAGGCAGACCGACACAAGAAGATAATTTCTGTATTCACCCCTTTCAAGATAATAATTTTTGAATTTCTGAACATCCTTATAGGACCTGATTGGCTGTGTTACCATGATTTTTCCCCTCCAATGTAACATTTTATAAAATAATGTTACATACTACAATTTAATGTAATATTCTAAAATACTATGTATTGACAATATTATAATTTAGTTGTAAAATATTAACATAAAATTAAGAATTTTCTGAAACAGGCATAAATCCTATGTTTTTGCATATATTTAATGTAACATTATTTTATAATATGTTAACTGCCAATTACTGCCACAATTTAAAATTAAGGCGGTTATTTTTTTGCATAAATATGCTTTATTTTGTCAGCCCGATTGACAAAAGACGGCAAATAGGTTAAAATATCATAATAGGAAATTTTATTTTAAATAAAGAGGATGAATATTATGAATATTATGTTTAAAAGTACCAGAGGGGATAAAAACTACCTTACAGCAAGTCAGGCTATTGTAAAGGGTATTGCTGATGACGGCGGTCTTTTTGTGCCCGAAACAATGCCAAAGATGGACTTTGACCTTGCAGATATTACCAAGTGGGATTACAGGGAGCTTGCATACCAGGTATTAAAGCTTGTGCTTACCGACTATACCGAAGACGAGCTGCGCTACTGCATTAACTCTGCTTATGATGAAAAGTTTGACACAGAGCTTATTGCACCTCTTGCAGTAAACAAGAGCGGCAATTTCCTTGAGCTTTTCCACGGCAGAACAATCGCATTTAAGGATATGGCACTTTCAATTCTCCCATACCTTTTAAAGACAGCCGCTAAAAAGAACGGCGTAAGCGAGGAAATTGTTATTCTCACCGCCACAAGCGGCGACACAGGCAAGGCTGCACTTGAGGGCTTTGCTGATGTTGAGGGCACAAGGATAATCGTATTCTTCCCAGAGGAAGGCGTATCTGATGTACAGAAGGCACAGATGGTTACACAGAAGGGCGCTAACACCTGTGTTGCAGGTATCAGAGGCAACTTTGACGATGCACAGAGCGCAGTTAAGAAGATATTTACAGACAGCGAGTTAAAGGCAGAGCTTAAAGAGAGAGGCTTTGTATTCTCCTCTGCAAACTCCATCAACATAGGTCGTCTTGCACCACAGATTGTTTACTACTTCTACGCTTATGCACAGATGGTTAAGGCTGGCAAAATCGCCATGGGCGACAAGCTCAACTTTACCGTACCTACAGGCAACTTCGGCAATATCCTTGCAGGCTTTTATGCAAAGAATATGGGTCTGCCAGTAAACAGACTTATCTGCGCATCAAACGACAACAAAGTGCTTTATGATTTCTTTACAAGCGGCAGCTACGATATTAACAGGGACTTTATCGTAACCGTTTCACCATCAATGGATATTCTTATTTCAAGTAACCTTGAAAGACTTTTATACCATATTTCAGGCTCAGAGGCTAAGACGGCAGAGCTTATGTCAGGACTTTCAAACGGCGGCAAGTACGAGTTCAAGATTGACAACTGCTTTACAGGCGAGTATGCAACCGTTGCTGAAACCTTTGACGGCATTAAGAGCGTGTTTGCCGAGAGCGACTATGTAATGGATACACACACTGCTGTTGCTTACAGTGCTTATAAGAAATATACCGCACAGACAGGCGACAACACACCTAACGTAATTGTATCAACAGCAAGCCCTTACAAGTTTGCAAAGGACGTGCTGAAAGCTATTGACGGCAAGTATGACGGCATTAATCCTTTTGCCGCACTTGACGAGTTAAGCGCAGTAAGCAAAACAAGCATACCTCAGCCTATCAAGGGTATTGACAAGAGAGAGGTACTGCATAAGCACGTAATTGACAGAGAGGCTATTAAGGACTTTGTTAAGGAGCAGCTTCAGTAAAAATGAGCAAATTTTTTGGACATTTATCAACCATAACAAGGCACAGACATAAGGTAATGCTGCACTGCTTTAAGGCAGGCATATTCTGGCAGGGACTAAGACACGATTTGTCAAAGTATTCCCCCGAGGAATTTTTTGCAGGCATAAAATACTATCAGGGTTATCGCAGCCCAAACGAGGCTGAAAGAGAAAAGATAGGCTATTCAAGGGCTTGGATGCACCACAAGGGCAGAAACAAGCACCACTTTGAATACTGGACGGACTATAACCCCAAAGTTAGGCAGATGATGCCCGTTAAAATGCCGCTTAAATATGTGGTTGAAATGTTTTGCGACAGGGTTGCCGCAAGCAAAATTTACGGTGGGGATAAATATGACGACAGCTATGCACTTAATTATTTTTTAAAGGGCAAGCCTACAAGAGTTATCCACCCCGAAACCTCAAAGCTTATCGAAAAGCTGCTTACCATGCTTGCAAATGAGGGCGAGGACAAAACCTTTGCCTATATCAGAGCCCTGTTAAAGGAGAAAAAGGAGTATTAAAAATGAGGCTTTCACTGCCAAATGACCCTGTTATGCTGTTAAGCGTTGTAAATACCGCCCTCAGG
>CABUWB010000166.1 GCA_902495025.1 uncultured Eubacteriales bacterium | reverse complement strand
CTCAGAGCCTTTAAATCGGGTGCCAATGCCACAATTACAGGTGATATGCTCACCACAACAGGCAGCGGTACAAAAGAGGATATACAAATGCTTACTGACAACGGTTTTACCATAGGAGAATAATAATATGAACAAAAAACTTACCACAAGAAAAATGACAGCTTATGCACTTATGTCTGCGGCTATGTGCATACTTGGCCCCATGTCCATACAGATTGGACCTATTCCAATTTCCTTTACAAACCTTGTAATTTACTTTGCAGCTTATATATTAGGTACAAAGGGCGTATTCTGGAGCTACCTTGTTTATTATCTGCTTGGTGCTTTCGGTCTGCCTGTGTTCTCGGGCTTTTCTGGCGGACTTTCAAAGCTTGTAGGACCTACGGGCGGCTGCCTTATAGGCTTTTTCTTTACAGCGGTGCTTTCGGCACTTGTTATTAAAAAATTTCCAAAAAACAAGCTCTTGCAGATTATAGGTATATACGCATCAACCTTTGTTACCTATCTGCTTGCGGTACTCTGGTTTGCTTTCGTACAGAAAACAAGCCTTGCATCTGCCTTTGCTGCCTGCGTAATGCCATTTCTTTTAATAGACCTTGCCAAAGTCATAGTAAGTGCTTTTATTGCACCTGTAATAAGCCAAAGAGTAAAGGTAAATGGGGATTTTTATGAATAAGTATTTATAAATTTAATCTATGATATACAATATGATTTAATTGTATATACTTTAATTGTTAAAAATATGATTAATGATATTGACATTTTTCCGATATGTGGTAAAATAATTATAAGAAAAAAATTATAGAGCTTATAGCCAAAAGTTATAACTCTTCAATTTATCATAGATACGGAGGGATGTATTATGGATAAAATCTTAAAATTTAAAAAGAATATAAAAGGTTTCAGCCTTGTAGAGCTTATTGTTGTAATCGCAATTATGGTTATATTAATTGCACTGCTTACTCCCTCAATTGTAGGATATATAGAAAAAGCAAATAACGCTGCTGATGTTTCAAATGCCAAAACAATTAGCAGTTATCTTCAGCTTGGTTTGGCATTGGCTCAAAATAATTCACTTGATTATACACAGACACCTTGGACAGGCGACCGAAATAGCCTGTACCATGGCTACATTTATGTTGATGATGACGAAATACGTACATCCAGCATGGTAATTGCAGAAATACTTGAAGAAAACGGTATTTTAAAGCCGGGTGCTACACAAAATGTACATATGCGGCAGGGAAAAGAGCCTCAATTTTCAAAGGACAAGGTTAATATACTCTGTCAGTCAAAATATACATGGGACAGATACCAGATTAATTTCGTAGGCAAGGGTCGTGCACTGCAATTTAATTATAGTGCCTGCCGTAAAGGTAAAAACAAGGACTCTGAAGCATCTGGAAAGTTTGCAGGCATGATAGGTGGCCAATCGAGCGGCAATGAAATCACCTTAGGCGGCAAAACCTGATAAAATTTATAATTTAAGTCATTTTTTTTAAACAGAAACACTTGCTTATTGAGTGTTTCTGTTTTTTGTTTACATATATTTTATGCTATGATATAATCCATATAGAATATATAAAATATGGGGGTATATTATAATGACAAAAATAAAGTCTGCTTTGAGAATTATTTTACTTATTGGTGTTGCCTGTTTATGGGCAGTTTCCATACATTCATCAATTGTAAAATATAAACAGCAGAACAGCCATGATAAGATTATAATAAATTCAAACAGCTCGGAAATTGTATGCACTGTTGATGAACTGCCCGAAAGCTGCGAAAATCTTATAATAGCCCCGTTCTCTCAGAAAAAATATAGGGAGCAAATATTAGAGATGGAGGACAGGACTTTTTACTGCCTGTTATCCGATGAAAGTTGTATTGACGGAACGATTGAGGATATTGCGGATAAAGACATTACCAACCTTTATATAAATAATCTTGAACTGCATAATTTTGAGGCATTAAGCCATATGGAGAATTTAAACAGCCTGCATTATTCCTGTCGGAATAATACGCTGTCCCTTAATTTCAGCGGTACATTTCCATCATTAACAGAGCTTGATATTAACACCATAATTACTGATGTTGGCAATATTTCATCAATAACAGGACTTAAAAACCTTGATTTATCAGAAACAGATATAACTGATATTTCCTCATTTTCAACTCTTACAGAAATGGAGTACCTTAATTTATCCCATACTGGGGTTGATGATATAAGCTCCCTTTCGGGTATGACAAAAATGAAGGAGCTGAGACTGGACTATACGAATGTTTATGATATATCAGCTGTAAGGGATATGCAGAATATTGAGTTGCTTTCCTCATTTCAGAATCTTATACATGAAAAGGAAAAACTTATTTCTGATGTATCACCTCTTGCAGGCAAGGATAAACTGCGGGAGCTTTACCTGTATGGCTCTGATGTATCTGACATAACACCGCTTTCAAATCTCCCAAATCTGGAAAAGTTGGAGCTTAGCTATACACCGCTTGAAAGCCTTGCACCTATGTATACAATGCCAAAGCTGAAAGAGGTCGCTTATTATCACTGCGACAGTATTAGTCCAGATGAAAGCAATGCCTTTGGCGAATGGTTTAGAAACAGAGACTTTCAGGTAATCATTAACGGACATAAATAAAAACGTCAGCAAAATAAAAAAACCGATGTCAAAATTCACATCGGTCTTTTTATGTACATATTATTGGTCATCACTTGATACAAGGCTGCAGCGGTGGCAGATATAATCAACATTATATTCTTCATCGTTATTTACCCATTCCTCACCGCAGATAGGGCACTCGTTTTTATTTTTGCCATAGTATTTAAACATATGGTAGTACACTCTCGTACCCGTTTTTTCCTTTAATGCCTTGGCAATACGTCTGCCCTCAACATTAAGGCTGCTGTTTGCCTTGTTAAGCATTTCGTAGGCATATCTTTCATCAAGTCCCTGCTTGAAAAGGTCATTAAGGTCATTATAAGCCCTCTGCCATTCGAGAATATCGTAATATTCCTCCCTGCTGTAATTTCTTGGCAGGCGGTACAGCGGTATACTCTTGCCACAGTTGCCGCAAAGAACAGGTGAAACCGTATCCTTCATATTACCCTTTAAAATAAAGTAATCACTCCTTTTACAGTTACAGCTGCCTGTTACGTTCCTGTTTTCGCCTATGCAGTTCCATACAACCTTTTCACCATAAATTTCCTCAAACCTCTCTCTTGCATTCTGCACATTGATATTTTCGTTTGAGGTTTCAAAGGTAGTTTTTTCAGGCGCAACAACCCTAAGCTCGAGCACATCACCCATATTGGTATAGCTTTTATGCCTTCTGAGTATCTGACCGTTAAGCTCCAGCGCAGTTGTATAAACCGCAAAAGCCTTTTCAATCTCCTGCTGGTTTTCCTTCTTTTTCATAACAAATTCAAATGTGTACATAGATAAACCCCCTTAAAACGTGTGGGAGGAATACACTCCCTAATCTTTACCTTATTATAACTCTTAATCAGATAAATTTCAATATTAAAAAGACAAACAAAAAAGCTGTAGTATTAAACTACAGCCATAAATCGGGGCGACAAGATTTGAACTTGCGACCTCTTGAACCCCATTCAAGCGCGCTACCAAGCTACGCCACGCCCCGGTATTATGCACATTTACATTATCAACGTGCAATAGAAATAATACCACATTATAACCGGGTATGTCAATAGTAATTTAAAAATATTTATATTATTTCTCAGCCTCGGCAAGCGCAGTGTTTACAGCGTCAATAATAATTCCGCCCGTAACGGCATTATCCTCGTTAAGCTGCACATCCTCGGTTGACTGCAGGGACACAATCTGCTGTGCAATATCGTCAAAACTCTGCTCAAATACGGGATAGAATACAGCCTCGGTTTCGCCCATATTAAGCATTTCAACGCTTTCAATGCTGTGTCTGTCCACCGTAACCTGTATACTTACGGGGTTTTGATGCAGCACAATTTCCGCACTGTATGTACCGGGTGAATATGTAGGCGTATCCTTACCCGCACCAAACATACACACAGCAAACGCAATAACACCTGCTGCCGCAAGCAGTATAAGCGCATATTTAATTATGGTCCTCAAACGGACAACAAATATCCTTGTGCCCAAATTTTTTCCCTC
This sequence comes from uncultured Eubacteriales bacterium, assembly GCA_902495025.1. Lineage (GTDB taxonomy): Bacteria > Bacillota > Clostridia > Lachnospirales > CAG-274 > CALWRD01. Next base: position 961 of record CABUWB010000166.1, on the reverse strand, counting down.
CCATTATTTTATAATATAATGTATTATCAAACCAAAAAATTTATGATATAATATTTTCATGAAATGAGGTGGACTTATGAAACTAAGATATATTTTAGGCATACCCGGCAGCGGCAAAAGCACTATGTGTATAAACGAGATATTAAATGCAGCCGATGAGGGTAAAAATGCCCTGTACATCGTACCCGAGCAATTTTCTCTTGAGTCTGAAAGGCTGTTGAGTGCCGCCGCCAAAAATCATATACTTATGAACAGTGAAGTACTGAGCTTTGCTCACCTTGCACACCGTATTCTGCTTAAAACGGGCGGCAGCAGCGAAAAAATACTTGACGATAACGGCAAGGTGCTGCTTTTACGCAAAATTATAGGCGAGCTTATTAAAAGCGACAGTCTTGTTTTTTACGGCAAAAGCGCTGCAAGACAGGGTTTTATTGACAATATGTCCGCACTTATAACAGAGTTCACACGCTACTCAATACCGCCAGAGGATATAAGTGAAAAGGCAGGTTTATTTTACGATAAAAACAGAGCTTTTTCTGATAAGCTGCACGATATAGGCGAAATATACAAGAGCTTTAACCAAAACATAAGTCAGAGGTACATAGCCAAGGACTCACTGCTTGATATACTTGCCGAGCGTATACGTGGCAGCCGTATGTTTAAAAACACCTCTGTATGGATTGACAGCTTTACAGACTTTACCCCTCAGGAATTTAAGGTAATAGAGGCTCTGCTTGAAACATGCGATAGTGTTAATATTGCGCTTACAACCCACTCACCATCTCTCGGCAGCGGAGAGCTTAACAGGTTTGACCCTTACTTTGAGGCTAAAAGAAGTATCCGTCATATAACACGCTTTGCAGAGAGTAAAAACATTAAAACAGAGCCCTCTGTATTTCTGGAAACAGATTTAAGGCATTCACTCTCGCCCGAGCTTGAACACCTGACCTACGCATATTTT
>CABUWB010000165.1 GCA_902495025.1 uncultured Eubacteriales bacterium | reverse complement strand
CTCAAACTCCCTTAACGCAGCAAGGTTCAAATTTTACTTGTAAAATTTGAAGTCCTGCGGACTTTCAAAATTATCGTATAATTTTGAAACCGTACTGCGCCTGCGGTCGTTTTCGTTGGTCTAGAAAATTTTATCTCAAACCTGTTTTAGTGAATTAATCAGTGCTCCCCTTGAAATAAATTTAGCTTTGTGCTAGAATTAATTTCCAGATTATGAAAAGGAAGTGTTTTACAATGAGCCGTAAAAAAGGAATGGATATGCTTAACGGTTCAATATCTGATAAAATTTTACTCTTTGCCCTGCCGCTTGCAGCAAGCAGCATACTGCAGCAGCTTTTTAACTCTGCCGATGTTGCGGTTGTAGGCAGATATGCAGGCAGTGCACCGCTTGCGGCGGTAGGCAGCACAGGCCCTGTAATAGGACTTTTGATAAACCTGTTTGTAGGTCTTTCGATAGGCGCAAATGTTGTTGCGGCAAAATACATAGGGCAGAATAATGAGGACGCTGTCAGGCGCACTGTACATTCCTCAATACTGCTTGCACTTGTAAGCGGCTTTGTACTGCTTATATTAGGTCAGCTTATAATAAAGCCGATACTGGAGTTTATGTCAACCCCGGAGGACGTGCTGCCGCTTGCCACAAAGTATATGCGTATTTATTTTTGCGGTATGCCTTTTATTATGCTATATAATTTTGGCTCAGCACTTTTAAGGAGTATAGGCGATACAAGGCGTCCGCTTATCTGCCTTACGGTATCGGGCGTTATAAATGTACTGCTCAACCTGTTTTTTGTTATAGTATGCAAAATGAGCGTTGCAGGCGTAGGTATTGCAACCGTTGCCTCAAATCTTGTAAGCTCATCGCTCATTATACTTTTTCTTATAAAGGAAAAGAGCATTATACACCTTGATTTAAAGCAGCTTAAAGCGGATAAGGGCATATTGAAAGAGGTTGCAAGAATAGGTGTGCCTGCGGGTGTTCAGGGTATAGTATTTTCATTTTCCAACGTATGTATACAGGGTGCGCTTAATACCTTTGGCTCTGTGGTTGTTGCAGGCAGCTCGGCGGCACTTAACTTTGAATACTACACCTTTTATGTACTCAGTGCCTACGGTCAGACCTGTACTACCTTTGTAAGCCAGAATATGGGTGCAGGCAACCTTAAACGCTGTTTACAGATTGTTATGCGTACCGCTGGCATGATGCTTCTATCGGTTGCAGCAGTTGTAAGCGTATTTCTTATATTTGACAGGGAGCTGCTTTCGCTGTTCACAACAGATGCGGAGGTTATGAAATGGGGTATTGTGCGTATGCACGTTATACTGGGCTTTCAGGTGGTAAACGGACTTATTGAAACCTTTTCAGGTGCGCTAAGAGGTATGGGACACTCTGCCATACCTGCCGTTATTTCAATTGTGGGTGTGTGCGGTTTAAGACTTGTGTATGTCAACACTGTGTTTAAATACTTTAATACGCTGCAGGGACTGCTTGCGGTGTATCCAATAAGCTGGATAATTACATCAACCGCCATTATAACTGCCTTTATTATTACCTATATTAAAAAGAATAATGAAAGCAGACGAACAGCGGCTGCATAATAATTAAATATATAAAAAGGTGTCGGCACATAATCAAATGTGCCAGCACCCTTTTTTTTAATTTCCTAAAACAATTTTTGCAATATCAACCGTTTCCTTTGCGTCCTTTGCATAGTAATCAGCTTTGATTTTTTCCGCATATTCAGGGGTAAGCACAGCACCTCCGACAACAATTTTACAATCCAGATTATTTTTGTGTATAAGCTCGATTGTTTCCTTCATTGAAACTAAGGTGGTTGTCATAAGTGCGCTAAGTCCCACCAGCTTAACCTTATGCTCGATTATTGCGTCAACCACCGTCTGGTAGTCCACGTCCTTGCCAAGGTCAATTACGGTATAGCCGTAGTTTTCAAGCAATACCTTGACAATGTTTTTGCCTATGTCATGTACATCACCCTTAACTGTTGCAAGCACAACCTTGCCCCTGTTTACAGGTGCGGAGTCAGACTTAATCATGTGTGCCTTTAACACCTCAAAAGCCTCCTGCGATACGCCTGCGGAGAGTATAAGCTGCGGCAGGAATATTTTGCCGCTTTCAAACCCTGCGCCCGCCTTATCAAGTGCAGGTATAATAATATCGTTTATTATTGTCATAGGGTCGGTTGTTTCAAGCAGTGCGGAGGTTATGCGCCTTGCCTCACTCTTTAAACCATGCTCTATGGCATAGTCAAGCGTAATATCGTCCGCATGCTTTATGGGAGCATCGGTTTTTACATCATTATATGCGGCTATATATTCCGCCGAGTTTTTATCCACATTTGTAAGCAGTCTGAATGCACGCACTGCGCCCGTCATGGCAGCCACATTGGGGTTAATGATAGGCAAATCAAGTCCGTTCTGCATAGCCATTGTAAGGAATGTAGAATTTATAAGTCCCCTGTTTGGCAGACCAAAGGAGATATTTGACACACCTAAAACGGTTTTTAAGCCTAATTCGTCCTTAACTCTTTTAAGAGCGTAAAGGGTCTGCATAACATTTTCCTGCTCAGCAGAGGCGGTAAGGGTAAGGCAGTCAATATATACATCTTCCTTTGGAATACCTATTGCCATGGCACGCTCCAAAATCTTTTTTGCAATGGCAAAACGCTTTTCGGCGGTTTTGGGTATGCCGTCCTCATCAAGCGTAAGTCCCACAACAGCTGCACCGTATTTTTTTACAAGCGGCAGTATTGTGTTAAGCGAGCCTTCCTCACCGTTTACGGAGTTAAGTATTGGCTTGCCGTTATAAATGCGCAGTGCCGCCTCAACAACCGCAGGTACAGTGGAGTCAATCTGCAAGGGCACATCAACCACGCCCTGCAGCGCCTTAACAGTGCGCACCATCATAGCCTTTTCATCAATATCGGGCAGACCAACATTTACATCAAGTACGTCTGCGCCAGCCTGCGTCTGCTCAATAGCCTGTCCTAAAATATAATCAATGTCATTATTTATAAGTGCCTGCTTAAACAGCTTTTTGCCCGTAGGATTAATACGCTCGCCTATAATGCGCGGCGAGTCAATAATAACGGTGCTGCTGGGTGAACATACCGCAGCAGGAATAGTCTTTTCCTCAATTACACAGTGCATACCGTCAAGCGAATTATGCAGGGCACTGATAAACTGCGGTGTTGTGCCGCAGCAGCCGCCCACCGCACGTATTCCGTATGGCACAAGCTCCTTAAAAAGCTCCGCAAATTCATCTGCGGAAACATTGTATTTGCCTGTTGCAGGGTCGGGCAGACCTGCGTTTGGCTTAATAATAATTGGCAGCCTTGTCCACTGTGAAAGCTCCTCAATAACAGGTTTAAGCTCCTTTGGTCCAAGAGAGCAGTTTACACCTATCGCCTTAACTCCAAGCCCCGACAGAGTAAGCGCCATTGCAGGGACGCTGCAGCCTGTAAAGGTACGCATATTCTGCTCAAAGGTCATTGTACACAGTATTGGCAGGGAGCTGTTTTCCCTTGCAGCAAGCACGCCTGCTTTCAGCTCGTAAAGGTCAGTCATGGTTTCAAACACAACAAGGTCTGCACCTGCTTTGCTGCCTGCAATTATCTGCTCCTTAAAAATATCGTATGCTTCCTCAAAGGTAAGCTCTCCCGTAGGCTCCAGCAGCTTGCCTATCGGTCCTATGTCAAGGGCAACAAGGGTTGATGTACCCTCGCATGCCTTTTTTGCATTTTTTATGGCGGCGGTAATTATTTCCTCAACACTGTGGGAACATTCCTCCAGCTTGTAGCGGTTTGCGCCAAAGGTATTGGCATAAACTATATCCGAGCCTGCATTAATATATTCCCTGTGTATATCAACAAGCGTTTCAGGCGAGGTAAGGTTTAAAAGCTCGGGTATTTCACCCGTTTTAAGTCCCTTTGCCTGAAGCATTGTACCCATGGCACCGTCCAGATAAACAAAATCCTTTTTTTCAAATAATGTATCAATAACCGACACAGCGTTCACCTCTTTTTCTGAATTGACAGGTACCACGCATATTGCATACCGCACAGCCCTGCCTGCGTTTTTCTATTTCCTTTTCACTAAGTCCTATAATTGCCGTAACGGATTTTGACGGCAGCATTATAAGGCTGTCAGTTACGGTAAGACCAATCCTTTTTTGTGCGTTTAAAACAGTTAAAAACGTACGCTGCAAATCAATCGGCAAATCACCATAGCCAGGTGAAAAGCGCCACGTCATATTAAGCGGAGCTATATTCTGCCTTATTTCCTCCTCGGCGGCGTTGCACACCTGCTCAATTGCCGCCGAGGCAAGCGAGTCAGAGGCAAGCGCACTTGTAAGGTCGGAAACCTGAAAGCGCTTTATGATTTTATCCGCCTCAATGCCTAAGGTGGCAGCAAGCAGCACTGCACTTGTACAGCCCGCAAGGTGGTTTTTTATTGCACTGCCGGTAAGCAAAAGCGGTGTGTTTACAACCTCAATGCCGTCTGCTGTGTGGCTTATGTCAAATACTGCATAGGTGTAAAGCGGACGTATAACACGCAGCAGCTCCTTTTCACAGCTATCTATAATATCGGCTATCGCCTTTTCAGGCTCGGAGCTGCCAAGCCCCATATAACGCATAGCCTCTGCCCTGTTTATTTTATCAAGCGTAATCATTTTCATACCTCTTTAATAAGTAATCAAGGTATAGTATATCATAAATCGGGAAATATGTGAATAATTTTTTTGTTTTTATATGCTTTGACCCAATAGTTTCAAATTTATGTTTATCGATGATAAAATATATGTTATAATATAACTTACCATCGCAAAAAAGAAATTTATTTCTTTTTTGCGATGATAAGTTAGCTTTAGGCTTGCCTAAAGGTTAGTTATATTGCCCTGCAAAGCAGGGTGCTGTGGAGCAAAGCGACACAGTGACAAGAAGCGTTAGCTTCTTGTAATATAATTTATCTACGCAAAATTAACTTGAAATTTTTAAGGAGGAAGGATATGTTAGACAGAAGGACAGCATACAATATACTTGATACGGCGCTATCCACAGGTGCGGATTTTGCCGAAATTTTTATAGAGGACAACAGAAAAAACTCGGTATCAGTTATAAACGGCAAGGTAGAGCGT
>CABUWB010000164.1 GCA_902495025.1 uncultured Eubacteriales bacterium | reverse complement strand
TCTTGTTGCATTTGCATCATCACTTGACCAGATAGGACCTGTCGGCAGGGATATTAAGGACTGCGCACAGGTTTTAAGCCTTATTTCGGGACACGACGCAAAGGACAGTACCTCAATTAAAACAGCGGCGCTTGACTTTGCAGGCTGCTTTGAGGGCGATTTAAAGGGTATGAAAATTGGTGTACCTGTTAATTATTTCGGCGAGGGCCTTGACAGTGATGTTAAAGCACCTGTTATGGAGGCAATAAGCACACTTAAATCACTTGGTGCTGAAATTGAAGAGTTTGAAATGAATATTACCGACTACGCAATACCTACCTATTATGTACTTGCGTGTGCCGAGGCAAGCTCCAACCTTTCAAGATATGACGGCATTAAGTACGGTTACAGACGTAAGGACTGTGAAAACCTGCTTGACGTTTACTATACCTCAAGGAGCGATGCCTTTGGTATGGAGGTTAAGAGAAGAATAATGCTTGGCTCATTTGTGCTTTCAAGCGGCTATTATGACGCTTACTACAACAAAGCGTTAAAGGTAAGACGACTTATTAAGAACAGCTTTGACAGTGCATTTGATAAATACGATATGATTATTTCGCCTGTTGCACCAACTGTTGCATATAAGATTGGCGAAAATTCATCTGACCCGTTAAAGATGTATTTAGGTGATATATATACCGTTTCTGTAAACCTTGCAGGTATACCTGCGGTAAGCGTGCCTTGCGGCTTTGGTGCAAACGGTATGCCGGTTGGTATGCAGCTTATCGGCAAGAGCTTCAGTGAGCCTAAGCTGGTTAAGGCGGCAAGCGCATTCCAGAGGGCAACAGACTTTCACACCAAAAAGAACAGTTATATGGAAGGAGGCAGAGCATAATGAATTATCAGACAGTAGTAGGTCTTGAGGTCCATGTGGAGCTTGCGACCAAAACAAAAATATTCTGCAGCTGTACAACAGAGTTCGGCGGTGAGCCAAACACCCATGTATGCCCTGTCTGCTCGGGTATGCCCGGTGTACTGCCCGTACTTAACAAAAAGGTTGTTGAGTATGCGGTAAGGGCAGGTCTTGCCCTTAACTGCGATATTACAAGGGTAAATAAATTTGACAGAAAAAATTACTTCTATCCCGACCTCCCAAAGGCTTATCAGGTAAGTCAGCTTTATCTGCCTATCTGCCGCAATGGTAAGGTGGAAATTGAAGTTGAGGGAGAGAAAAAGCATATAGGTATTCATGAGATACACATGGAGGAGGACGCAGGTAAGCTCGTACACGACCCATGGGACGATTGTACGCTTGTTGACTATAACCGCTGCGGCGTACCTCTGCTGGAGATTGTATCCGAGCCTGATTTCAGAAGTGCGGACGAGGTTATAGCATATCTTACAAAATTAAGGGATATTCTTATGTACCTCGGCGTGTCCGACTGTAAAATGCAGGAGGGCTCAATGCGTGCCGATGTCAATATTTCGGTTATGCCTGTCGGCTCATCGAAGTTTGGTACAAGAACAGAGCTTAAAAATATGAACTCATTTAAGGCTATTTACAGAGCAATAAACTTTGAGAGTGCAAGGCAGATTGAAATACTGGAAAACGGCGGTAAGGTAACACAGGAAACAAGGCGCTGGGACGCAAACAAGGACGCAACCTTTGCAATGCGAAGTAAGGAAAATGCACAGGATTACAGATATTTCCCCGAGCCTGACCTTTTACCTGTTGAAATAAGCGAGGAGTGGATACAGCACACCTATGACACCATGCCAGAGCTGCCAGAGGCAAAAAGGGCAAGATATGTCAGCGAGTACGGCCTTTCAGAATATGATGCATCTGTACTTACCTCTGACAGAGATATTGCAAGGGTATTTGAGGCTGTTGTGGATAAATGTGGCAACGCTAAAGAGGCTTGTAATATGGTAACAGGTGAAATGATGAAGCTTATGAGCGAAACCTCAACCCTCCCCGAGGAGCTTGAAATTGACGCAGATAAAATTGCGGCAATTATTGAAATGGTTTTAACTAATAAGATTAATCGTAACACCGCAAAGGACGTATTTGAGGTTGTATTCAAGGACAATGTTGACCCTGTTAAGTATGTTGAGGAAAACGGCCTTGGTATGCTTAACGATGACAGCCTTGTTGAAAAGACTGTTGACGAGGTTATTGCTGCCAACACTAAGAGCGTTGAGGACTACAGGAGCGGTAAGGAAAAGGCTTTCGGCTTCCTTGTAGGTCAGACAATGAAAGCACTGAAGGGCAAGGCAGACCCACAGACGGTAAATAAAATATTAAAGGAAAAATTGCAGTAAATGTAAAGCCGCTTTGATTGGTCAGAGCGGCTTTTTAAATTGATTTGCTTTGGCGGCTGTGGTATAATTATACAAACGATAAATCGAAATTTGTAAGGAGAGTTAAAATGGTTTTAAATAATCGGTCAATACCAATATTAGACCCAGAAATTAACCTTGAATTTATTAAGAAAAATAAATAATTCAAGGAGTGATTTATAATGAGTAACCCCATAAAAAATTTAACAAAAAAAGAATGGGGACTGTGGTTGGCATCCTTATTGATAATAGCAGTTTCAAATATACTATCAGAAGAATTTAATTTTCTTACACTGATAGCAGCATGGGCAGGGATTACATCGCTGATTTTTGCAGCAAAAGGTAATGTATGGTCGCAGATATTGATGATTGTGTTTAGTATCCTTTATGGTATTATTTCTTGGCAATTTCGATACTGGGGAGAAATGATTACTTATCTTGGAATGACTATGCCAATGGCGATATGGTCAACTATAACGTGGATAAAAAATCCCGCAAAAAACGGAAAGGAAGTTGCAATTCAAAGGCTTAACAAAAAGCATGTCGCAGGAATTGTATTCTTTGGCACAATCACAACAGTTGTATTTTATTATATCTTGTCTGCGTTTGATACTCCCAATATTGTATTTAGCACGATTTCGATTACAACAAGCTTTATTGCGGCTTCGCTTACTATGCTGCGAACATCGTACTTTGCACTGGCTTATGCATCAAATGATGTTGTGTTAATAATTCTATGGGGATTGGCTTCTATGGAAAACCCTGTTTATATTCCTGTAGTAGTAAATTTCGTAATTTTCTTTTTTAATGACATGTATGGTTTTATAAATTGGAAGAAAAGAGAAGTAATTCAGAGATAAGAAAATTCCGTTTTGTATAATTAATGCATTAGTAATATTTTATAAAGATATATATGACAGATTACAGTAAAAAACTTATTGTGTTTGAAATTGTTTAAACTTTCTAAAATCAGTTGGAGGCTTTTTATAAATTAAATAACTATGATTGATGTGATATAAGTGTATTAAATCATATTTGGAGGATAAAAATGGGTTTAAAGGAACGTGCTGAAAGTCTTAAAACTGATATACCTGCTGTGTATTTGTCATTAAAGGACAGGGACACGCCGTTAAAGGCAAAAATTTTTGCTGCAATAACCGTAGTCTATGCCTTGTCCCCCTTTGATTTTATACCGGACTTTATACCTGTTTTAGGATATTTGGATGATATGATTTTACTGCCTGCTTTTGTGGCGCTGACTATAAAGCTTATACCACAGGATATATTGGAGAGAAACCGCAAGCGTGCTGTACATATTTGGAAAAACGGCAGGGCAAAAAGGTGGTACTGTGCTTTTCCTATAATTTTAATTTGGTTATGTGTTTTATTGCTGGTGCTTAAAATTGCCTTGTAATAATTAAGTATTGATTTATTTTGAATTGTAAGTTTAATTGCAAAATGGCTATTTTGAATATGGAGGAAGAAAAATTGGAGCACATTATGAATTTAACACCGACTCCATTAAAAATGATGAGAGAGGGAAAGAAAACAATAGAACTACGCTTATATGATGAAAAAAGAAAGCTGATTTGTGTAGGTGATACTATAAAATTTATCAATACACAGAATTCAGCAGATATTTTACGTGTATGTGTTGAGGATTTATATATTTTTGATTCATTTAATGAATTATATGAAAATCTGCCTTTAACAGAGTGTGGTTATACAGAAAATGATGTAGATACTGCATCACCAAGTGATATGGAAAGATATTATTCAAAAGAACAGCAAAGCAGGTATGGTGTAGTAGGAATAAAAATTTCTGTTATATAAATTTTATACAGCTATAAGGATATACAAAATGACAGATTACAGCAAAATAAAACTGATTGCACTTGACCTTGATGAAACAACCCTCAACGAGAGTGGACAGCTTACAAAAAGGACAAGACTTGCAATAGAAAACGCAATAAAAAATGGTATACATATAGTAATAGCAAGTGGACGGGTCTACTGCGCCCTGCCAAAAGAGGTGCTTGAAATAAGCGGCATTGAATATGCCATAACTTCAAACGGTGCGGCAATTTACAGAATAAGCGGTGAAGAATGTATTTTAAGCTACAAGATTAACGAAAAGGCGGTTGAGGATATTATTGCGCTGAAGAACAGGTATCCTGTTACCTTTGAGGCATTTATTGACGGTATTGCCTATGCCGACAGCAGCTATATTGACAACCCTATGAAATACAACGTACCCATGAAGGCAAAGCACTACCTTGTTACAACCAGAAAGCCTGTTGATGATATGGCGTTCTTTATGAGTGAAAACAGGGCGGTGCTTGATAGTATAGATATTGTTGTGCCCTCGGTAGAAATAAGAGATGAACTATCGGGTTATATAAGACAGTGCAGCAGTGAGGTTTATGTTACCTCGTCTGTGCCTTATCTTGTAGAGGTGGCTGACAAAAGGGCGGGCAAGGGTGCTGCGCTTAAAAGCCTGTGCGGTATGCTTGGCATAGGCTTGGAGTGCTGTGCCGCCTTTGGAAATGCCGACAATGATATTGATATGCTTAACGAGTGTGCAATGGGCATAGCTGTTGCCAATGCAACCCAAAACTGCCTTGCCGCTGCGGATATAATTGCTCCACATCATAATGATGATGGTGTTGCAAAAATAATTGAGGAAATGCTGGGTAATTAAAAGCCACAAAGCACAGGTGTAATAAATTTTGTTTTTTGGCATAGCTATAATAAAAAACGAGGTTTATATGAATAACACCTATCCTTTTGTAAATACACCCTTGCCCTACTCATTTTATGCACTGGAGCCTTACATAGATGAAAAGACAAT
>CABUWB010000163.1 GCA_902495025.1 uncultured Eubacteriales bacterium | reverse complement strand
ATTTCAAACTCCTCAAATTTGCCGTAGTCGGGTACGGCTTATATTGTAACTTCCTCTTTTGTAATGGGGTGTGTAAATTGCAGGCTGTGTGCAAAAAGTGCAGGCACAACGCCCCTTTTATGCTTAAATTCGGGGTTATATTTGGTGTCGCCCCATATAGGTATACCTCTGTGTGCAAGCTGCATGCGTATCTGGTGGTGTCTGCCCGTAAAAAGTGTTACATCAATAAGTGCCAAATTATTTTTTTCTGCAATAAGACGATAGGCGAGCCTTGCCTCTTTTGCGCCTGTGTTGCCCTTGTTTACAGGCTTTGAAATATTAAGGCGCTTATCGGTAATAAGATAGTCGGTAAGCTGCTCACTATCTGCACATTTTCCGCAAACAACTGCAAGATAGCGCTTTGTTATGCCGCCGCTGCGCATAAGTGCTGTCAGCTGTGCCGCTGTTTTTTTATCCTTGGCAAGCAGCACTATGCCGCCTACGGGTCGGTCAAGGCGGTTTATTATATGCGCATTATACGGCAGGGCGACAGCTATATCCTCTCCGTCGCTTTGCGAAAGCTCCCCAGGTTTTTTTAAAATTGCAAGTATATATTTATCCTCAAATAAAATATCGGGCATGGCCATACCTCCACTAAATCATTAGTGTAAGTTTAAAGCATTTTGTCGGATTTTTCAATATTTTTTTGTATTTATATGACCTTATATGACAAAAGTTTTTTTGCCAATATACTATAATATTCGCAATGACGGGAGGATAGACTTATGAGCTTGGATTTCAGAGATAAAATTTTTGTGCCGCTTTTGTGTATTGCGGCAAGCTTTTTTGCGGCAAGGTGTATGCTCTTTGACCTTGTATGCCCTGTGGGCTGTGCCCTGCTTGCGCTTATGCTTACCAAAAAGCGGCTGTGGCCTGCACTTGCCGCCGCCTGTGCAGGTATTGCAACACGCAGCGGCGATATTTACATAATTGGCTATATACTTGCCTATGCTGGGCTTGGCATAACGGATATTGCAATAAAATATGCCGCCCTTACACCAACCTCATGGGGCAGGGCGCTTATTGCAGGGCTTTGTATGACAATGGGTGCGCTTGTCGGTGCCACGCTGGAGGGTATAAGCACTTTTACAGCCGTAATTGCGCTTTTGCAGGGCTTGCTGTCGGCTCTTTTAACTGTAGTGTTTTATGAGGGCATACGTGCCTTTAAAAGCGGCGGTGGCGGTGAGCTTTACGGTATGTCGCTGCTTGCAGGCTGTGTGCTTGGCGGAATGGGCGGCATAACCGTTCTGGGTGTGCCGCTTGTGCTTATAGTCTGTGCGGCACTTTTGCCGCTTGCAATGGGCAAAAGGGTGCTTACCGCAGGCGACGGCACAAGTCTGCGCCGCAGGGCATGTGCAAGGCTGGAAGGCTTTGCAAAGTCAATGGAAAGGCTGTCGTCATCACTTAAAAATGTAACCGACACAATAGAGGACGGTGGAGATACAGAGCACCTTGAAAAAAGCCTGAAAAAAACGAGGGAACTGTTAAGCGGTGAGCTTAACGGAGCAGCAGCGCTTATAAGAGGTCTTTCCGAGGAGCTTAGGGAGGAGCTTGCGCCCGATGTAATGCTTGGAGAGGATATAAAAAAACGCCTTAAACAAAAGCGCATACGCTGTGAGGACGTGCTTGTTTACAATAACGGCGGCAGCTGTGAGGTAAATGTGGTAAGGCGGCAGGGCTGCGGCTGTGATAAATGTGCCGTACCCATAGCGGCAGAGGTAAGCAGGGAGATAGGTATAAAAATGGTAAAGTCGGCAGAAATTTGCCACAGTGACGGCAGAAGCTGCACCCTGCGCCTGCGCCCCGAGCTGCCATGGAGAATATCGGCTTATGCGGCGGCAAAAAAACGTGACGGCAGCAGTGTTTCGGGCGACAGCCATACCTTTATGGAGCTTAAATACGGCAAATATATGCTTGCGCTTTCTGACGGTATGGGCTCAGGCGGTAAGGCAAGGGAGGAAAGTGCCGCATCGGTTGAGCTGTTTGAGGATTTTATGGAGGCAGGCTTTGACAGGGATATGGCACTTGATGAAATAAATTCACTGCTGCTTATGAGGGCAGGCGGCGAGGATATTTTTGCCACAATGGATATATGCAATCTTGACCTTTTTACGGGCTGTGCGGAGTTTGTTAAAATAGGCGGTATGCCCAGCTTTATTGCAGGCGGCGACGGTGTAAGGCTGGTTGGCAGCGGCGGTCTGCCTGTAGGCATAATGGACACTATGGAGAAGGACAGCGCCGAGGTTATGCTTGAAAGCGGTGATGTAATAGTTATGGTAACGGACGGCGTTGCCGAGGCTGCTCCCTGTGCAATAGGCAAGGAAAACTGGCTTGCAAGGGTAATTGACAAATATTCCTCCCTGCCGCCCGAAAGGCTGTGCGAAAAAATACTTGATGAGGCTGTGGGGGCTGAAAACGGTATGATACGGGACGATATGACGGTTATGGCGGCTAAGGTGTGGAAGGTATAGTATTATGCGGAATGTAAAACGGACATTCCGCATTTTTTTGTAAAAAGGACTTTACAACCGCACCCTAAAATGCTATAATCAAAAAATAAATGATGCACCCTCGCACAGGCGGCGGTGGTCAGTGAGATTAGACTAGTTCAGCAATTATAGGAGATTTGACGAGATGAGCATTAAGGCGGAGTACTCTTTTATTTTGAGTATGGAGTTTCGATGGCGCAGCTTTTAAGTAAGCGTTTTCTTGTCGGAATTTTATATTTAATTTAAAGGAGATTTTTTATTTTATGAGAAATTTAATACCATTTGTAAGAGAATTTTCGGGTGATACGGAAACACCTATTACCCTTTTTTATAAGTATGTCGGCACTGCAAAGGGCTTTCTTTTGGAGAGCAGGGGCAACGGCAAAACCAATTTTTCGGTAATGGGCAAAAATCCTATGGCGGTGCTTTCGGGCAGCGACAGGCTTAAAATAACCGAGGGCGGCAGGGTTACCATTTATGAGGGCAGGCTGCTTGACGGTGTTAAGGAGTATATGTCAACCTTTAAGGTTGAGGATAACCTCGGTATGGACTTTATCGGCGGTGCAGTAGGTGCTGTCGGCTACGATGTTATACGCCAGTATGAAAGGATACCCGATACCAATAAAGAGGTTGTGGACACACCTACCGTTCATCTTATGGTGTTCAATGAGTTTGTGGTTTATGACCATCTGCACGACAGAATAAAGCTCATCGTGCTTGCCGAAAAGGATAAGGCGGAGGAGGCAAACTCCATACTTGACCGTATGGAGGCAGAGGTTAAAAGTGCCGTACCTGAAAGCCGCTATGCAATAAGCGAAATACGCAGTGCAAAATTTACCTCAAATATGACTAAGGAAAAGTATATGTTAATGGTTGAGAGGGCTAAAAAATATATCTATGACGGTGATATTTTTCAGGTGGTGCTTTCACAGCGCCTTACCGCTGAAACCGACCATGAGGCTATTGACCTTTACAGGCGTTTAAGGACAATTAACCCCTCACCATACCTTTTTTATTTTAACTACGGTGATTATCAGGTTGCGGGCAGCTCTCCCGAAATGCTTGTTGAGGTTAAAAACAATGTTGTGCGCACCTGTCCTATTGCAGGTACAAGAAAGAGGGGCAAGAACGTATTTGAGGACGCTCGCCTTGCCGACAGCCTGTTAAACGACCCTAAGGAAAAGGCAGAGCATATTATGCTTGTTGACCTTGCAAGAAATGATATGGGCAGGGTTGCAAAAATAGGCAGCGTACACGTTAAGGAGTTTATGCAGGTGCACAATTACAGTCACGTAATGCACCTTGTAAGCCTTGTTGAGGGCGAAAAAAGAGAGGATAAGGACAGCTTTGAGGTGCTTTCCACCTTTCTGCCCGCAGGCACTCTCTCGGGTGCTCCAAAGATAAGGGCTATGGAAATTATAGAGGAGCTGGAAGAGGAAAAGCGTGGCATTTACGGCGGTGCTGTGGGATATTTCAGCTTTAACGGCAATATGGATACCTGTATTGCAATAAGAACAATGGTAATTAAGGGCGGTAAGGTTTATATGCAGGCTGGCGCAGGCATTGTTGCCGACTCCGTACCCGAAATGGAATATGAGGAAAGCCATAATAAGGTCAGGGCGCTTGTTACATCTATAGGAGGTGAGGTATAATGGTAGTTCTTGTTGACAATTACGACAGCTTTACCTACAACCTTTATCAGTATGTGGGCGAGTTTGACAGCGATATAAGGGTTTACAGAAATGACGAAATAACGGGTGAGGAAATTTTAAGTCTTAATCCCGACAGGGTTATTATCTCTCCAGGACCAAAAACACCTGCCGAGGCAGGCAACTGCATTGAAATTATTAAAACTGTTGCAGGCAAAATTCCGCTTTTGGGCGTATGCCTAGGTCATCAGTCAATAGCGGCTGCCTTTGGTGCAACCGTATCAAATGCAAAAACTCTCTGCCATGGCAAAGCGTCAATGGCGGAGCATGACGGCAAGGGCATTTTTACGGGTATTGCTTCACCTATGCAGGTTGCAAGGTATCATTCGCTTTCCATTGTAGAAAATACTGTACCCGACTGTCTTGAAATTACCGCAGCGGCAGAGGGAGAAATTATGGCAATAAGGCATAAGCAGTATCCTATTGTAGGTTTGCAGTTTCACCCCGAGAGCATATATACTCCCGAGGGCAAAAGGCTTATTGAAAATTTTGTTGTAAAAGGTTTAACGTGATAGAAAAAGCTCGGCTATAAAGTCGGGCTTTTTTAAAGAGCAAAAACGGTCGGGAAATATAATTCAGGCTTTTGTATAATGCTTGTTGTAAGGAGATGATGAGATGAAGGAACAGATTGAAGCTGTACAGCGTATGCAGGACTATATTGAAAAAAATCTTAATGATAAAATCACGCCTGCAAAGCTTGCACAGGCGGCAATGTTTTCACCATGGTATTGCCAGCGGCTTTTTAAAAGGCTTACAGGCTATGCTGTGGTCGATTATATCCGCAGACTAAGGCTGTCAAAATCGGCGCTGCGCCTAAGAGATGAGGGGCAGAGGGTGCTTGACGCTGCACTTGATGCAGGCTTTGAAAGTGCCGAGGGCTATCAAAGGGCTTTTTTCAGAGAGTTCGTCTGCAATCCCGGGGAATATGCCAAAAATCCT
>CABUWB010000162.1 GCA_902495025.1 uncultured Eubacteriales bacterium | reverse complement strand
TTTGTTTTTATGCCTCATCATTATCACCTCCAAGAAAGTTAATCCCAAGTTGGTGATAATTCCTTGTCGGTGTTTATATAATAATACTATTATTTTATATTGTCAATAATTATAAGAGTGCTGAATTTATATTTGGCACTTTTTCTGTATAAATATTTCTGTTATGACAAATTATAATAGCGGTGATTATATGAAAAAATATTTAAAAGGCTCGGTTATAGGTGCGGTAACGGGCTTTGTAAACGGACTTTTTGGCTCGGGCGGCGGAAGTGTGCTTGTACCCTGCCTTGAAAAATTTTTAAAAATGGAGCCGCAGAAGGCGCATGCAGGCGCAATAGCTGTAATTCTGCCGCTGTCGGTAATAAGCGTGCTGCTGTATGCAAGGGGTGTTGAGGTGGATTTAAAAACTCTGCTGCCTGTTGCGCTTGGCGGTATTGCAGGCGGTATGGGCGGTGCAAGACTGCTTGGCAGAATAAGCGGAAAATGGCTGCACATAATATTTGGTTTATTTATGATAGCAGGCAGCGTGAGGATGATTTTATGATTATATGGCTTTTTTTAACGGGCTTTGTGGCAGGAGTGATAAGCGGTATGGGCATAGGCGGCGGCACACTGCTTATACCTGCCCTTACAATATTTTTTGACCTGCCGCAGAAAACCGCACAGAATATAAACTTAATTTATTTTATCCCTACCGCAGCCGCTGCCCTCGTTACGCATATAAAAAACAAGCGTATTGAAAAGGACAGTATAAAGGCTGTTATTCCTGCAGGCATATTGTTTGCCGCCGCAGGCTCCTTTGCTGCTTTAAGTCTGGACAACAGCGTATTGCGTGTTATGTTTGGCTGGTTTTTACTGGTTATGGGAGCAAGGGAAATATGGATTGGTATAAAAAGCGGAAAAAATAAATGATATTTGCGTGCAAAAAAAGGCTCTGTTTTCGCAGAGCCTTTGAAAGTATATGTATTAATATAATGGATACTTATCTGTAATAGCCTTAACTCTTGCAGCAGCCTCAGCCTTGTTGCCCTCAAAATCTCTTGCAACCATGCCGATAATATCAGCAATCTCTGCAAAGTCAGCCTCTTTAAGACCTCTTGATGTAGCAGCAGGGGTACCAAGTCTTACGCCGCTTGTAGTGTTTGGCTTTTCAGGGTCAAATGGGATAGCATTCTTGTTGCAGGTAATGCCTACCTCGTCAAGGTTATGCTCAAGCTCCTTGCCTGTAACACCGAGCTTGCGAAGGTCAACAAGCATAAGGTGGTTGTCAGTACCGCCCGATACAATATCAAAACCGTTCTTTACAAGACCGTCTGCAAGTACCTTTGCATTGTTGATAATCTGCTGTGCGTACTGCTTGAACTCAGGCTGAAGAGCCTCCTTAAAGCATACTGCCTTGGCTGCAATTACGTGCATAAGAGGACCACCCTGAATACCTGGGAATACAGCCTTGTTGATGAGCTTTGCATGCTCCTCCTTGCAAAGGATAAGACCGCCTCTTGGGCCTCTTAATGTCTTATGGGTTGTGGTTGTAACAAAATCTGCATAAGGCACAGGGCTTGGATGAAGACCTGCAGCAACAAGGCCTGCGATATGTGCCATATCTACCATAAGGTAAGCGCCAACCTCTTTTGCAACCTCGCTGAAGAATTTAAAGTCGATTGTTCTTGAATATGCGGAAGCACCTGCAATAATCATCTTAGGCTTGCACTCGTGAGCAATGCGTCTTACCTCGTCATAATCGATTAAGCCTGTTTCCTCGCTTACGCCGTAAGGTACAACATTGTACTGCTTACCGCTCATATTTACAGGCGAACCGTGTGAAAGATGACCGCCATGTGCAAGGTTCATACCCATAACTGTATCACCAGGCTTTAATACTGCAAAAAATACTGCCATATTTGCCTGTGCACCTGAGTGTGGCTGAACATTTGCATGCTCTGCGCCAAAAAGCTCCTTAGCACGCTCAATAGCAAGGTTTTCAGCAATATCAACCTTTTCACAGCCGCCGTAGTAACGCTTGCCTGGGTAGCCCTCTGCATACTTGTTTGTCATAGGTGAGCCCATAGCTGCCATAACTGCCTTTGATACAAAGTTTTCTGAAGCGATAAGCTCAATATTACTGCGCTGACGGTTAAGCTCGGCAAGTATAGCCTCTGCTATTTCAGGGTCAACACACTGTAAGTCTTTAATGTCGTACATTTATTGCACCTCCAAAATTATTATAATGTAATTGTAATACAAATCGGGTGCGGTGTCAATGACTTACGGCTGTTGATTTTGTATATTAGCTGTGATATAATTAGCTAAACAATAAATTTGGGAGGTAAAATATGGCTGATATTGTTATTGCCGTTGACGCTATGGGCGGCGACAATGCACCTATGGAGATAGTAAAGGGTGCTGTAGAGGCGGCAAAGGAGATAGATTATAAAATTGCCCTTGTGGGACGTGAAGATGATATAAATGCAGAGCTTGCAAAATATAGTTATGACAAAAACAAAATATCCGTTGTAAATGCAACCGAGGTTATTGAAACCTGTGAGGTGCCTACCGTTGCCATAAGAAAGAAAAAGGACTCGTCAATGGTGGTTGGCCTTAATATGGTAAAAAAGGGTGAGGCTGCCGCCTTTGTATCGGCAGGCAATACAGGTGCGCTGCTTACGGGCGCAACCGTTATTATAGGCAGAATACCTGGCGTTGAGCGCCCTGCCCTCGGCACAATGATACCTACCGAAAAGGGTATGTCCCTGCTTATTGACGCAGGCGCTAATGTTGACGCAAAGCCAAACTACCTTGTGCAGTTTGCAAAAATGGGCAGTGTTTATGTTGAAAATATCTTTGGTGTGCCAAACCCAAAGGTAGGACTTATAAATATCGGTGTTGAAAGTGAAAAGGGCAATGCCCTCGTTAAGGAAACCTATGGGCTGTTAAATGAAGAAACAGGCATTAACTTTACGGGTAATCTGGAGGCAAGGGATATTTCCCTCGGCGAGGTTGACGTTATGGTTGCAGATGCCTTTGTAGGCAACGTTGTTTTAAAGCTCATGGAGGGCTTTGGCAAGTCTATACTTAAAATTATCAAAAAGGAGCTTATGTCCGATTTATTATCCAAGCTTGGTGCGGTTATGGCTGTGGGCGCATTTAAGAGGATTAAAAAATACTTTGATTATGCCGATGTGGGCGGCGCTCCTTTCCTCGGTTTAAAGGCTCTTGTGGTTAAGGCACATGGCAACAGCGACGCAAGGGCGGTTAAGGGAGCAATTAAGCAGTGCGTAAGCTTCATTGACAAGGATATTGTAAATAAGATAGCGCAAAAACTGTAATGAATGTGTTGACAAACATTATTTTATTTAGTATAGTAATAGTGGTTAAAGAATAATATAACGGGGCAAAAGCTCCGAAACATTTTTTAAATAAGGAGGCTACTATAATGGAATTTGATAAGGTTAAAGAAATTATTGCAGATCAGATGGGTATTTCAGAGGACGACATTACTATGGAGTCATCTTTTACAGACGACATCGGTGCTGATTCTCTTGATATTTTCCAGATTATTTCAGAGCTTGAGGATGCTTTTGACATCGAGTTTGCTAACGATGATGCAGAGAAAATCAAGACTGTTGGTGACGCAGTAGAGTATATCAAGAACGCTGCTAACTGATTTTTATTATCAACTGTTTAACGCAAGGCTGCGGCATGGTATAACTGCCGCAGCTTTTTTATGGAATGTATTGGCATAAGTGTTTTAAGACATTTAAAGTGTTTATGCAAGTATATTCCTTTTTTAAGGAGGTTATGCTGATATGGCAATGATGGAAGAGGTACTTAATTATAAATTTAAAAATGAAAATATACTGCTTACTGCACTTACCCACTCGTCCTATGCAAATGAGTCCAGAGCAGAGGGCGTTGTGTGCAATGAAAGGCTGGAGTTTCTTGGTGATGCGGTGCTTGGCTTTGTAATAGGCAGCTATCTTTACAAAACCTTCCCCGAGCTTAGCGAGGGTAAGCTGACTAAGCTGAGGGCAAGCGTTGTGTGTGAGCAAATGCTGGCAAAAAAGGCAAAGGCTCTGGGTGTACCGCAGTATCTGCGCCTTGGCAAGGGTGAGGAGCTGACAGGCGGCAGGGAGAGGGTATCCATTCTGGAGGATACCTTTGAGTCAATAATAGGTGCAATTTATCTTGACGGCGGCGTTGAGGAGGCAACTAAATTTATATTAGGTCAGCTGAAAGAGGAAATTGAAAAAATCAAGGCATCGCAGCATGTACTGGATAATAAGACAAGCCTGCAGGAGGTTTTGCAGAGGACAAGTCAGGCGCCTATCGAATATATCGTAGTAGGCGAGAGCGGCCCTGCACACAACAAGGTGTTTAAGGTTGAGGTAAAGCACAACGGTACTGTGCTTGGATATGGCAAGGGCAAAAGCAAAAAGGAGGCTGAACAGCACGCCGCACAGGTGGCGCTGGAAAGGCTTGGCGTTAAAATATAATAATAATATAATAAAAAACGTATGGTTTGAATTGCCATACGTTTTTGCATTATATAAGGTTTAAAATTTCTTCGGGCTTATTTACGGTAAAATCCGCACCCTCAATTATTCCGCCGCAGCGAAAGCCCCACATAACGCCTATACATTTAAGCCCTGCGTTATGTGCTGTCTGTACGTCAACCTCGGTATCGCCTATATAAATTGCGTCCTCTTTGGTGCAGCCAAGCATATCAAGTGCAGCATACACGCCGTCGGGAGCAGGCTTGCGCTCCCTTTTGCTTAAATCAGTGCCAATTACGCAGGGGATAAGGCTGCCGAAAAATGAGGGTATCATTTCATTAGCCATATCGTGATTTTTATTTGTAACAACGGCGGTTTTGATACCCGCCTTTTCTAAACTTTCAAGCAGTGGTATTATTCCCTCGTATGGCTTGGTTTTGTCAAGCATGTGTGCTGTGTAATACTGCTTGAAAATATCCCTTGCCTTAAGCCATTGTGCCTCGGTGCAGTCCTTTGGTATGCTCCTTCTTATAAGTATATCAATGCCGTTGCCTATAAAATGCCTTATTTCATCAATTGTGTGGGTGGGATAGCCGCATTTTTCCATTGAATAATTAACGGCGGCGGCAAGGTCATCAAGCGTATTTAAAATTGTTCCGTCAAGGTCAAATATTACTGCTTTGTAT
>CABUWB010000161.1 GCA_902495025.1 uncultured Eubacteriales bacterium | reverse complement strand
ATTATTCTGACCCTGTGAAATAAGCGCCGCCATTTCGTGTATTGATGAGCCTGTTTCCTTTTTAAGCTGTTCAAGCTCCTCTTTATTGCTCTTTGGCTTTCTGAGCTGCAAAAATATTACCGCAGCCAGCAGCAGGGCAATTATAATTTCACCTGTTGTCATATCAGCCCTCCAACTCCTTTGCAAGCTTTACTATACGGCTTGTACCAAGCCTGTCAGCACCAAGTTCAATAAATTTTACGGCATCATCAAGGCTTGATATACCGCCTGCCGCCTTTATTTTGACGCCCTCTCCCACATATTTTGAGAAAAGCGCTATATCCTCAAAGGTTGCACCACCGCCGCCAAAGCCCGTACTGGTTTTAATGTATTCAGCACCCGACAGGGTAACAAGCTCACACATTTTTATTTTTTCCTCATCGGTAAGCATACAGGTTTCAATTATCACCTTTAAAAGCTTACCGCCGCAGGCAGCCTTTACTGCCTTTATTTCGTCAAGCAGCTCATCATATCTGCCCTCTTTAAGCATACCGATATTGATTACCATATCAATTTCATCAGCGCCCTCATTTACCGCCTGCTGTGTTTCAAAGCACTTTACCGCAGTGGTATTGTAGCCGTTTGGAAAGCCTATAACCGTACATATTTTAAGCCTGTCCCCGACATACTCCTTTGCCGCTTTTACAAATGACGGCGGTATGCACACGCTCGCCGTACCGTATTTAATGCCCTCATCACAAAGAGCCTTTATTTCGTCGGTTGCTGCACTCTGCTTTAAAAGCGTATGGTCAACTTTTGAAAGTATTTCCTTTATATTCATTGTCCTTACCTCCACAATATTAATAATTTATTTTAACATATTATGCATGTCATTTCCATAACAAAAGTCGGCTTTACACCGACCTTTTTACAGCAGTATCGAAATCAATAAAATCACACAGCATAGCTGCACTTTTATCATAATAAAGAGAGCCGAAAACCTTTTTGCACACACCTAAGGGCAGCATTTGCAAAATTTTTCCGACAAGCGGCATTAAAATTACTTTTTTTCCTTTAGCTGCCGCAATTTTTTTAACCATATCAGAGGTGTTGACATATTCACTGTCCATAGGCAGAACGACACCGTAAATACCCTCGGTTATTATTTTATAAACCGCCGCAGTAAGATTTTCAATATAAAGCATACTTCGTTTATTGTCAACCTTGGGGAATATTGGTGTTTTAAGCGCAAGTTTTTTAAGTGCGCCGAAATTACCAAGGCAGTCCATACCGTAAACCATGGGCGGTCTTATAACTGTTATCCTGAAATCTCCGCTTTCAAGCGCAAGTATCTCCCTTTCCGCTGCCAGCTTGCTTTTGCCGTAAAGGGTTGTTGGATTGCAGGCAGTTTCGGCATTTATAACACCCTTACTTACACCATAAACGCTCATAGTGCTGAAAAATACAAAGTGCCGCACCCCTGCCGCCTTTGCCATTTCCGCCAACCTGACAGCCTCGGTATGGTTTATCCTGTCATAGTCATCAGCAAAGTCCTTTTCCCTTTTATGCACAATGGCGGCACAGTGAATAACCGTATCCGCACCCGAAAGCTCAACACCCTCCGCACCGTTTCTGAATGAGACACAGACAGCCTTTTCACCCTTCTCATTTAAAAATTTACGGATATTATTTGCTATATAGCCCTTTTCACCTGTTATTATTATCATCTGCCGCACCCTCTCTTACACCCTTGGCGGTAAATACCGAAAATACGGTTTTTACAATAATTTCAATATCAAATAAAAGGCTCATTCTTTTTACATACTCACCGTCATAGGCAGCCTTTACATCAATGGGCAGCTCATCACGCCCGTTTACCTGCGCCCAGCCCGTAAGCCCTGGGATAACGGAGTTTGCGTTCACCTTATCCCTCTGCTCAATCAAATCGTACTGGTTATAAAGTGCAGGTCTGGGGCCTACAAGGCTCATTTCGCCTTTAAGTATATTGATAATCTGCGGCAGCTCGTCAAGGCTTGACTTTCGTAAAAAAGCACCGATACCCGTAATACAGCTTTCGGAATTTTGCAGAAGATGAGTAGGTACGTCCTTGGGTGTATCCTCACGCATTGTTCTGAATTTATAAATATAAAACTCGCTTTTGTTTATGCCAATTCTTCTCTGCTTAAAAAAGACGCTGCCGCCGTCCTCCAGCTTTATGGCAAGCGCAATAAGTGCAAACACCCACCAGAAAAGAATTATAAAGATAAGGCTTACAACAAAGTCAAGCACTCTTTTTACCTTAATATACATTTACTTTAAGCTCTCCCAATTTTATTGTTAGGTACAATTTCCTTAATTATGTCAACCACCCTGTCGGGGGCATTGTATGCGGCGTCATACAGCCTTTTAAGCTGCATATCAAAGCTGTCATAGTCCATTTCAACGGGCTTGGCAACAAAAATCTTGTTTTTGTAAACCATTTTTAGTCCGTCCTTTTCCTCGTCCATGATAATCTCCTCATACAGCTTTTCACCTGGTCTTAAACCCGTATATACAATATTTATATCCTTGTCGGGTATAAATCCCGAAAGCCTTATAAGGTTTCTTGCAAGGTCATCAATTTTGACAGGCTCGCCCATATCCAGCACAAAAATACTGCCGCTTTTGCCAAGCCCTGCCGCCTGCAGCACAAGCCTGCTTGCCTCGGGAATAGTCATAAAAAAGCGTATCATATCCTTATGTGTAACCGTAACGGGGCCACCCTCGGAAATCTGCTTCTGAAACAGGGGGATAACACTGCCGTTGCTGCCAAGTACGTTGCCAAAGCGCACCGCCATAAACTTGGTTTCGCTCCTTGATGCCATTTCCTGTATAATAAGCTCGGTTATACGCTTGGTTGCACCCATAACATTTGCAGGGTTTACCGCCTTATCGGTTGAAAGCAGCACAAAGCGCTCAACACCATACTTATCGGCACATTTGGCAACATTAAGCGTACCGAAAACATTGTTTTTAACAGCCTCCTGCGGTACGTCCTCCATAAGCGGCACATGCTTATGAGCCGCAGCGTGGAACACAACCTCGGGCTTTAACAGCTCAAAGGCACGCTCCATACAGCCCATATCCCTTACAGTACCTATATAAACCTGTATATCAATACTGTCGCCATAGCGGTTTTTAAGGTCGTTCATAAGCTCGTAGGCATTGTTTTCATACACGTCAAAAATAACAAGCCTTTTTGGCTTAAACTGCACAATCTGCCTGCAAAGCTCAGAGCCGATTGAGCCGCCGCCGCCCGTTACAAGCACCGTTTTACCCTGAAGATAACCCGATATACTCTTTACATCAAGCTTAATTTCATCTCTGAATAAAAGGTCGGTAATATCAACATCACGCAGTGCCTTATAAGTACCGTCTGATATATCGCTCATAGGCGGTATCATTTTAAGCTCACAGTCGGTCTTTGTACAAAAGTCCATTATGCGCTTAATCTGTACATTGCTCGCAGAAGGCACTGCAACTATTATTTCCTCAATTTCGTAGTCCCTTGCAAGCCTTTCAATATTGGCACAGTTATGAGTAATCCTTATACCCATAATATTTGTGTTGTTTTTAGCCTCGTCATCGTCAACTATAATAACAGGCGTGCGGTTTTCATAGCCTGCCTCGCCGTTTAATATGCTTCGTATTACATTGTAGCCGGCATATCCCGCACCTACAACAAGCACACGCTTACAGCCTGCTTTCCTTGTAAGTATATGCTCCAGCGCAATAAAAAATCTCTTTACTATGCGATAGCCCGAGCGTGAAAAAACAAAAAAGATTATATCCGCAAACCATGCAACCATAAGCAGCCTTTTTGGCAGATTATAGCTTACATACCTTGCAATAAATAAATTGTGTGCCGCAAAAAGGAGGGCAAACACAATTGTATCTGCCACCACAATTTTATAAATATCCTCTATTGTGGCATATTTCCACAAATTGGAGTAAAACCTGAATGCCGCATACACCGCCACACAGAGCGGCGAAAGCACAAGTGCCGCAAAGCCGTACCACTGCCATACGGTATTTTCAATTTCCATACCCGTACCGCCCGGCAGACCGGGTATTGTGCCGCCATACCACAGGCAGATAGCACACAGCAGTGAAAAATTAATTGCAACAATATCAAGCAGTACATATAATACAATTTTTGCTTTCTGCTCGGAGGTATAGCTTTTAAGACTTTCCATTTTCACCCTCCGCTGTTTTTATAAAGTTTAAGCCGTAGCCGCTGCCAAGCATTATCCAGAATATCGGCGCAACAGATACAACGCTGTCTGTTGTGTTGCCCGCAGCCATATACGCAATAACACCGCAGGCACAGGCAAGCCTTGCAGCGCTTAATACAACACCGTCATTGTTTTTAACAAGCCTTGCAACTGTCTGCACAATATAAATAATAACAAGCACAAGTATTGCAATAACCGACAGCAGACCTGTGTTAATGGCACTCTGCAAATAAATGTTATGCGGCTTGTCAACTATAATATAAGGGTTGCCGAGATAGTTGAGCTTTGCAATAATATCCTCCTGTGGAAACTCCAGTGCAAAGCTGTCGGGTCCCTTGCCGATAATAATATTATTCTTGATAAGAGGTATGCTCCTTGACCATATATAGCCTCTGCCGGAGCCAAGCCTTTCAATACCCTTAAAACCTACGCTTTTAACAGGGTTTGCAATATCAATATCCTTGCCGAATTTATCAAGCGGAATAAGGCCTGCGTCCGTCTTTCGCATAAGGAAATTTGTTTTATTGCCCTCATTGTCGTAGCCGATAAATACAAGCTTGTCGCTGTATACCTGCATTTCACCCTTTGCAAGTCCGTCAATGAGGTAGGAGTTAACATGTCCTTGCTTTTCACCCTCCATATCGGCTCTCAGCTGCACCTCTCTTAGTGAGCCGTTCTGCTCGATAACAGGGTCGCCGTCTGTCGCCGTAATTTTTATATCGCCTGCCTTGGTTACGATTGTTGCTGTATCACCCTCAAAGGTAAAGTCCTCATAGAAATAAGGGTTGGTAACCTTCGCACTCGAAAGCGCACTTGTGATAATATTAATTTTCTGTATAATTTTTGCATTGGTTGAAACCAGTACGGCAGGCACAGCTATTAACGCAATTACAAGTACAGCCGCACCGCCAAGATAGAGCTTATTTT
>CABUWB010000160.1 GCA_902495025.1 uncultured Eubacteriales bacterium | reverse complement strand
GACTTATCCTGATATTTCAGCATGGAGTCGGCAAGCTCCGTATAAATTGCAGAAAGTGATGAAATCTGCTGCGAATAGTCAGTGCCAAACTTAACCTCCGCCTGCTGTAAAAGCTCTATATCGTCAACAAGTGCCATTGCATACCAGCCCGTACCACGCAGCCAGTAATTGTCAGAGTGTCCGCTGCCCTCTGCCGCCCAGCTTATTGCGGAGGACTTGTTGTAGCTGCCGCTTTTGGGGTCAGCCTGTGCGTCATAGCCATGGTAGTAAAGCCCCGTATCTGCATTGCGCAGCTTTGCATAAACATTTTCTATTTGATTGGTAATATGGTTTGCGGCAGTGTCAAAGGCTGTTTTGCTCTCTGCAATTTCAAGCTCATATTGCAGGTAAAACGGTGTTTCCATATAAATACCGTCAAGCCATACCTGATAGGGGTACGCCTTTTTGTGCCATAAGTTGCTCTCCGCCGTAGTCTGGTTTGAGAGCATATATGTAAGCAGCGGCGAATAAAGTGTATCAGTAAGCGCCTTTTTGTATTTGCTGCTGTTTTCGGAATTATAGCCTATAAGGTCAATAAGAGCCTTGCCGCAGTTAAGGTCATCAAGTGTGTAGTTTGTGTATTTAAAGCTGCTTGCGGCAATGTAGCCTGCCGAGCTGCTTACCTTGCTTTCGGAAATAAAAGGCTCCATATATGTATCTGCAAAGGTGAGATAGGTGCTGTCGCCTGTCGTGTCGTACAGCCCCGTCATTGCCGATACCATACAGCCGTTTATGTACGACCATTTAAAGGCAGTGGTGTTTTCTGTGTTCCACTGTGAGCCGTCGGTAGGGTCATCGTCGCTCATCATCTGCGAAATAAGCATATCCATTTTTGTATATCTTGTATCATCAGTTTCCGCTGCATTGACGCTAAGCGGCGCAATACAAAGCAAAGCCGATAAAATAAGTGAAATAAAGCGTTTCATAAATACCTCCTATATCAAGTAACACGTATTTATTTTACCGCACAATGCCCCTTTTTGCAATATATTAAATAAAAATGAAGATTACATAAATTATACTATAAATTTATTTTAAAGTGTGGTATAATGAACACATAAGTGTTCAGGAGCCTCAGCCTATCGGCTGATTCTCCGCAAAAGCTATGCTTTTGCATTATACTACTCGCAGGTCGCTAAAGCTGACCTGCTTCGTACCATAATCTGCAAAAACAAAGCCTAACAGCCTTGTTTTTGTTGCGATTATGGTATAATCAATTCGTCAAATAAAAAAACAAGGAGGAGATTTTTTGGAGTATATCGCACTGGTGCTTTTAATATGCGGAGCATTGCTGCTTATTGCGGAATTTTTTGTGCCCGGGTTTGGTTTTTTCGGCGTTTCGGGCATAATATGTGTAGTAATATCTGCGGTGCTTACCATTATGTTTGTGCCGTTCGGTACATTTATAGTGCTGGCAGAAACGGCAATACTGCTGCTGCTTGGCTATCTTGCCGTTGAATACTTCAGACATCATGGCAGGGACAGCCGAATTATCCTTAATGAAACATTAAATGAGGATGAAAACAATGCCGAAACCTTACGCTCCTGCATAGGCAAGGAGGGTATCACCCGCACACCGCTTAAGCCGTTTGGCAATATTGATATTGACGGCTGTTATATAGAGGCGTGCTCCGACGGTGAATTTATAGGGGCAAATGAAAAGGTGCTTGTTGTTCGTGAGTACGAAAATAAGCTCTATGTAAGAAAAATCAGTTAAAACGGAGGATATTTACATGGACGGTTTTATTATTGCATTTCCAATTATCATTATAGCAATTATCATTTTATCGGTGCTGATGAGCTTTATTCCGCTCAGACTGTGGATTTCAGCGGCAGCGGCAGGCGTGCATGTCAGCTTTTTCTCACTTATCGGTATGCGTTTAAGGCGTGTAAGACCAGACAGAATTATTAACCCTATGATTAAGGGTACAAAGGCTGGTCTTAACATTTCCGTAAACCAGCTTGAGTCGCATCTGCTCTCAGGCGGTAAGGTTGACAATGTTGTTGATGCACTTATTGCAGCACACAGGGCTAACCTTGACCTGACCTTTGAGAGGGCTGCAGCTATCGACCTTGCAGGACGTAACGTGTTTGAGGCGGTAAGCATGAGCGTTACACCTAAGATTATTGAAACACCTTGGATTTCCGCAGTTGCAAAGGACGGTATCGAGGTTAAGGTTATTGCAAGGGTTACGGTGCGTGCAAATATTGCAAGGCTTGTCGGCGGTGCAGGTGAGGAAACTATCATCGCAAGAATTGGCGAGGGTATCGTAACAACCGTTGGTTCATCGGATACACATAAAATGGTGCTTGAAAATCCCGACAGTATTTCACAGTGTGTGCTTGGCAAGGGTCTTGACCTTGGTACAGCGTTTGAAATTCTGTCAATTGATATAGCCGATATTGACATCGGACGCAACATAGGCGCACATCTTCAGATTGAGCAGGCTGAGGCTGACAAGCAGATTGCACAGGCTAAGGCTGAGGAAAGACGTGCACTTGCTATTGCAAGCGAGCAGGAAATGAAGGCGCACGTACAGGAGATGCGTGCAAAGGTAGTAGAGGCTGAGTCCCTTGTACCTACAGCTATTGCCGAGGCTTTGAGAAACGGCAACTTGGGCGTGCTTGACTACTATAATATGGAAAACAGAAAGGCTGATATCGACCTTAAGGAAAATCTTGCCAAAATGAATTTTGAAATGGGCATAAGAGGCAGCAAAAAGGACGATAATAAGTAAGAGAGGATATAAGTAACCATTGATTAATTAATCTTTTGCCGTTTTGGCTAAAATCTCCCATACCTTCCTCAAACGCCCTTAACGCAGCTCATTGGCTGCGCCTGCGGTCGTTTTCATCGGTCTGGAAAATTTTATCTAAAAAACTGCTTCAGTGAATCAATCAATGTTTACAAAATAAAAGGAGAGTATTTTTCAAATGAAGCTTTTTAAAAACATCAAGGATAATGCACACAGTATTGCCGAAAGCGCAAAAAAGAATGTTGATGTTAAAAAACTGGAGTTTACCATTAAGGGCGTTAAAAAGGAAAATACTCTGCTGTATGCACAGATAGGCAGACTTGTTTATAACTGTAAAAAAAGCGGCAAGCCCATTGTGCAGCAGGAGATTGAAAACCTCTGCGCACAGATTGACGGCAACAGAATTAAGGTTGCAGGGCTTGAAAGCAAAATTACCGAGATTAACAGGCAGAACGGCGCAAATGCAGCCGCAGCTGTAAGCGATGATATTAATTTAAGCGTTGAGCCTATCAGCAAAAACGACAGGGACCTCCGCCTTATAAGAACGGAAACAGGTTTAAGGTTTATGAAAATCTGTCCCGAGTGCGGCGGTGCTAACGAGCCTGAAAGCGGCACATGTGCATCTTGCGGCTATGGCTTTGGTGAAAAAAATAAATAATATGTGGGGGCTGCCGCATTTGTGGCAGCTCTGTTTTTTAGTATAAATTAGAGTTTATATTATATGTAAGGTTGGCGGGCGGATATGGAATCCGCCCCTACATACCAATTACAACGTTAATTATTTTTTGCAAATTTGTCTTATATGTAAGGTATTCAAATACACCAACATTTAATTTGTATGCGTTGAAACAATGCCATTATGGGTTACGTAGGGGCGGATTCCATATCCGCCCTTATGCTAACATTTCGCTAAACTCTAATTTATCACTTAAGCAGAATCTTTTCAAATACGACAGCCCCTTTTCAGGTGATGATTATGGCAAAAAACAGTGATGTATTTCAGCTTTTTACAACCTTTATGAAAATAGGTGCCTTTACCTTTGGCGGCGGCTATGCCATGATACCGCTTATACGCAGGGAAACGGTGGAGAATAAGGCATGGATAACGGACGATGATATACTGGAGATTGTTGCCGTTGCAGAGTCTACCCCGGGGCCTGTTGCAATAAATGCAGCTACCTTTGTAGGCAGCAGGGTTGCAGGCTTTTTGGGTGCGGCAGCAGCTACGGTGGGTGTTGTGCTGCCCTCGTTTGTGATAATATACATAATATCGCATATATTAAGGCAGTTTCAGAGCCTTGCGGTGGTGGGCTATGCCTTTAACGGCATAAGGGCGGGCGTGCTTGCGCTTATAATAAATGCCCTGTGGACTATGGCGCATAAGTGCGAAAAAAGCACAGCAGCTTATGTAATTATGCTCTCTGCCTTTCTGGCGGCTCTGCTTGGTGTTAATGTGCTGCTTATAATTATATGCTCTGCGGCGGCAGGCTGGGCTTTGTCAGCAGTTGGGAGGGGTAAAGAGTGATATATTTAATTTTGTTTTTTACTTTTTTTAAGATAGGCGCTTTTACCTTTGGCGGCGGCTATGCCATGCTGCCGTTAATTCAGGCAGAGGTTATTAAGCATGGCTGGATGAGCGAGGAGGAGCTTGTCAATTTTATTGCAGTAAGCGAGAGTACCCCTGGGCCGTTTGCGGTAAATATTTCTACATATATAGGCAGCGAAACGGCAGGATTTTTGGGTGCTGTGGCGGCAACTTTTGGTGTTGCACTGCCGTCCTTTATAATTATTCTTATTGTTGCTGCCTGCTTTGATAAATTCAGAAAAAGCAGGGCGGTTGAGGGCTGTATGAGAGGTCTTAAACCTGCCGTAATCGCCCTTATCGGCTCGGCGGCGGTTTCCGTTGGCAAAACTGTATTCTTTTCGGACGGTTTTGTGTTTGGTACACAGTTTTATGTGTCGCTTGTTATTTTTGCCGCTGCGGCGGTTATGTCATTTAAAAAAATACACCCTATTGTCGTAATAATAGGGTGTGCGGTGATGGGGATAGTCAGTGGGGTTGTTATTTGAAAATTAGAGTTTATCGTTGTGTCGCTGGCGCAACACACCGATAAGATGAAATACACTGCGTGCATTTCATCTTGCTGGGGTACTTGCGTACCCACCAAGGAAGTAACAACCCGTGCCTCGCTACGCTCGACACTCTTGTTATCCCTCGGGCGGGCAAAGCCCACCCTGCGGATTAAAGTCTGCGACGCTTGAAGTTACCTGAAACGCCTTTATGTTTGCGATTAATAGTGAGCTATGGCATTTCTGCTTACAAGTATTTCGAGTAACTAAAAAGCGCCGCAGGCTAAAATCCGCAGGCGGAATTCATTTCCGCCGAGGACTGAAACTCGTGATGGCTGTTGCAAAGCAACAGAACAGCACGG
>CABUWB010000159.1 GCA_902495025.1 uncultured Eubacteriales bacterium | reverse complement strand
GTTTTAAGACTTTGCGATATACACAATATACCGCTTGCAAGCAATCTTGCTACTGCCGAGGCGCTTTTACTGGCACTTGACAGGGGCGACCTTGACTGGCGCAACATTGTTAAATGATAATAAGGATTTTAGTTTTATGGTATTTGGCAGTTAATATAATTTTATTCTGCCTTATGGGGATTGATAAATACAAAGCAAAACACAATAAATGGCGCATACCCGAGGCAACTCTACTCTCACTTTCGCTGCTTGGCGCACCTGTCGGCGGATTTGCAGGTATGCATCTGTTTCATCATAAAACCAAAAAGCTGTATTTTCATATAGTTTTCTGGACGGCGGCTCTGCTGCACATTACTATACTAATTTATTTAACAGGGAGGTTCACCTAATGAAACAGCTTACAAAGGAATTCAGGGAATTTTTAATGAGAGGCAATGTTTTAGACCTTGCAGTCGGCGTTATTATCGGCGGTGCTTTTCAGGCTATTGTCAATTCTCTCGTTAATGACATCATTAATCCGCTGCTTAGTATATTCTTAAAGGATATTGATTTCAGCAGCCTTACACTCAACATACTTAATGCACAGATTGCTTATGGCTCACTTATTAATGCAATCATCACCTTCCTTATCAATGGTCTTGTTATTTTCCTTATCATCAAGGCTGTCAATAAGTCAGCAAGCGCATTTAAAAAACCTGTTGAGGAAGAGCCAGCAGCTCCTACCACTAAGGAGTGTCCTTTCTGTCACAGTGAAATACATATTGACGCTACACGCTGTCCACATTGTACATCAGAACTTAATAAATAATGTAATTATTAAAGGGATTGTCCGCAAAACAATCCCTTTTCGTTTTATATATCACTCTTTATATTCATAGATACCATCAAGTATCAGATAGACCCTGCATTTACCTCCCTTAAATTTAACAACATAGCTATCAAGTATCTCAATATCATTTGAATACTCACCTTTAAAAGATATATGCAGATTATCTACTATGTATATCTCACTTATATCTCCATCATCTAAAACATTAGATACAATTTGTTCATCTGTATAGCAAAACTCAGCACCCTGCTTATGCAAATTTGATACACATAATCTATCCTCCGGATAATCAAAGCCTACAATTGTTTTATAGCCCTCTCTATCTGTTGATATATTTGATATTTTGAGGCTCATTCCTACAGCTCAATATATTATATCCAAATCTTTTTTTGTTATATATTCTTTTGTTTCACTGTCAAGAAATATACTTTCTGCTGCCACATCATCAAAATAAATTTTATTTATTTTGTTATGAAAAAAATTCCAGTCAATATTACAAGAGCAATATAACGGATAAGATTTTTCATCTCCACTTCTATATAAACAAATCTGTCCTAAGTTATTTTTCCTATCCACAAGAACATAAAACTCATGCCTTTCAAGTTTCTGCTTAAATTTATCTTTATAGTCGCTGAACTTATACTCATTATTTCTATAATATATAACGGTATCTTCAGCAAATCCTGACATTACTCTGTCAGCAATACCTGAATTAAGGTCTTCCAAAGCTTTGGTATACAAATTAGAGTGTATGGTAGCCAGTACATAAACAATAATGACTATTAATGCTACTATATTAAAATAAATGATTATATCCCTTTTACTGAATTTTGGCATAACCCTCTCATCCCCTTAAATAGCTTTATATCACATATATTATACTACACCATAAACAGAAAAACAATATTTACCACAGCACAAAAAGACCCCGAAAATATCGGGGTCAGAAGCATTTATACAATTGCTATTATTTAAGGTCGCCTGTCTTAAGCCAATCCTGGTCATCGTAGTCCTTATTTTCGCCTACCATACCCCAGATAAAGGTATAAGCCTTAGTACCTACGCCACTGTGAATAGACCAGCTTGGTGAGATAACAGCAGACTCATTCTTCATAACAAGGTGTCTTGTTTCATCAGGCTTGCCCATCATATGGAATACAACATTGTCATCGTCCATATCGAAGTAGAGATAAACCTCCATACGTCTTTCATGTGTATGACATGGCATAGTGTTCCAGTTTGAGCCTGGCTCAAGCTTGGTAAGGCCCATAGCAATCTGGCAGCTGCCGTACTCAACGCCATCTCTTGCAGAAAGTCTTGCAAAAACCTCATCATGGATATACTGGTTGATTGTTCTCTTATTGCAGTCCTCAAGTGAGCCGAGTGGCTTATGGTTAGCGTCATCATAAGAGATTAAAACTGTAGGATAGCTCTTATGTGCCGTACCTGAGTTCATATAAAACTTAGGTGGGTTAGCTGCGTCCTTAGCAGTAAAGGAAATCTCCTTAACGCCCATACCAACGTAAATAGCGTCATAGTGATTAACAGCATACTCCTTGCCGTCAACATTAACAAAGCCGTCGCCGCCGATATTGATAACACCAAGCTCACGTCTTTCAAGGAAATATGTAGCTGCAAGCTCCTTGCTGCCCTCAAGCTTTAAAGCCTCGGTAGTTGGTGTGATACCGCCGAAAATAATTCTGTCATTGTGGCTATAAACCAGCTTCATTTCACCTGGAACAAAAACGTCCTCTACAAGGAAATGCTTTCTTAAGGTTTCGGTATCATAATGCTTAACATCATCAAAGTGGTTTGAATATCTTGTTTCTAACTTCATTTCTATACCTCCCAAATTAAAATATAAGGCTGAAAGACACTGCCCTTCAGCCCTATAAAGCAATTAATTAAAAATTATCTCTGTACACGTCCTGAACCGTCGCCGCCTGCAAGAGCCTCAACGTCAGCACGAGATACAAGGTTGAAGTCACCAGGAATTGTGTGCTTGAGAGCAGAAGCAGCTACAGCATACTCAATAGCAGCCTTCATATCGCCTGGGTGGTCAAGTAAACCACAGATAAGACCGCCTGCAAAGGAGTCGCCGCCGCCTACACGGTCAACGATAGGGTTAATCTCGTATCTTCTTGAACGATAGAACTCTCTTGTCTTACCGTCCATGATACAAGCTGACCAACCGTTGTGTGAAGCAGAGAAGCTCTCTCTAAGTGAGCTGATTACATACTTGAAACCGAACTGGTCGCACATCTGGTTGAAGATGTCAACATAACCTGCCATTTCAAGCTCGCCGCTTGTTACATCAGTATTACCAGGCTTGAAACCGAGAACCTTCTCAGCGTCCTCCTCGTTACCGATACAAACGTCAACATACTGCATAAGGTTAGTCATAACCTTCTTAGCCTTCTCTGAAGACCAGAGCTTCTTACGGAAGTTAAGGTCACATGAAACTGTAACGCCCTTAGCCTTAGCAGCCTTAAGAGCAGCCTCTGTTACCTCAGCAGCAATGTCGCTTACAGCAGGAGTAATACCTGTGAAGTGGAACCAGTCAGCGCCCTCGAAGATAGCGTCAAAATCAAACTGGTCAGCAGTTGCAGTAGAAATAGAAGAATGAGCTCTGTCATATACAACGTTGGAAGCTCTCATTGATGCACCTGTCTCAAGGTAGTAGATACCAAGTCTTTCACCGCTTCTAACGATGTGCTTTGTCTCTACATTATACTTTCTGAGTGCAGCAACAGCACACTCACCGATTGGGTTAGCAGGTACAGCTGTTACAAACTCTGCATCATGACCATAGTTTGCTAAAGAAACTGCTACGTTAGCC
Organism: uncultured Eubacteriales bacterium; assembly: GCA_902495025.1. Taxonomy (GTDB): domain Bacteria; phylum Bacillota; class Clostridia; order Lachnospirales; family CAG-274; genus CALWRD01. Next base: position 1,565 of record CABUWB010000159.1, on the reverse strand, counting down.
TCACCGCCGCCGTAGTTAATATCAAACTCATCAGCCTGGATAAACTTCTCATTGTTAGGTGTAGAAAGTCTAAGCATAATCTCACCCATAGTTACAATTTTGCTCATTGGAAAAATCCTCCTTAGTTAAAAATTTAATTATGTATTTACATAATCTCTATGTAAAAATTATACCATAGGTGGATTTGATTTTCAATAGGGCATTTACAAATTTTGCACTATAATTTTTTTACTCACATAATTCTTTCTCGTCTGAATATTCTTCATAGGGTGTATATACAAGCTCTCTGCCATGCTCGGTTATGGTATAAAATTCTCCGTTGTTATCATCGTAATATAATTCATCATTTTCTCTTACAGCAAAAGGCAATGTTGAGCCGAGCAAGCCGAAATCATCATCAAATATAAATCTTTCCAAATTTTCGGGCGCTACCTTAATTGTGATCTCAATTTGAGGTACGGTATAATCATACATTTTACGCTGCTTTATATCATACATAAAGGTTTTAAACATCGCAAATTCTTCACCGCCGTAATTATAGCCTACACCCGCATTAAGTGCGCTGTATTTGTCATGGTATATATGTCCGTCCCTTGTATTGTATATATACTGTCCGGGCTCAAAATCAAAGGTGATATCACAGTTATCGGGAGCTTTGGTGCACAGCATTGCCGTATCACTGTCAAGCGACTCATCAGCCTCCAGCTTAAAGCTCCTGTTGTGACTGTAAATTAAAATATTTTGTGTATCAGGCAGCTTTGCCGTTACGCTCTGTGCCTTAAACTCCTCTGCGCTTATCTCCTTTTCACCACAGAAATCCATTGACTGCACCTCAAAAAAGCATATACCGCAGCCGATACCCATTAACACAAGCCCACAGGCAAAGCCTGCTGCAAGACTCTTATAATTACTTAAAAATTTCATATACTTTCTCTCCTTCTTTTAAAAACAGCCTTCCAGATTATAAGTATAAATGCAAGGCAGCTTAGGCTAAAACCAAGCCCCGCAATAAATATACCTATTACAGGATAGCCCATAAGCATAAATACCAGTGCAAAGCCCGTAAAGGCAACTGCGGGCAAAAATACACACAGCATAGCTCCAAGCCCCATAAGCACACACAGCTTAAAGGCAAGGCAGACAGCCTTTTTTACAAAACGGCATATTGCTTTTAAAAAGCCTGTAAAAGGGTCGGCAGCTCCACTCACCCTAACTGCTTTATCCCCGCTTTCGTTTTTACAGGTAATTGATAACTCACTCTCCACAATGTTATCATTTTTATTAAAATCCATAGTTTCACTCTCCACAGTGTCACTAACATTCGCCTTATTTCCACTCATTTCCACAGCAAGCCTTATTATGTAGTTATATAAAATATACACGCATACAGGCACTGCAATTATAAGATAAATAAAAAATATCACCTCGGAAATATTGCCTACAAACATTTCCAAAACAGTTGATACCAGTGCAGGCAGAAGCATACCCACAAGCCCCACGCCAAACAGTACTGCTGCCATAACAAATATTTTAAATACCATGGCAATAAGTGCAGACGGCTTTTG
>CABUWB010000158.1 GCA_902495025.1 uncultured Eubacteriales bacterium | reverse complement strand
TTTCCTGCTCCGTTTTTTATTTTAACGTATATTTTTATTTTACCACTTTATTTAACATAAGTAAACAATTACTTTCCTTTTACATCAAGCTACTTTCTCTTTTCGTCCAGCTCTTTAAAGCCCTCAAGCCTCATTGCCTTATACTGTGCAAAACGACCCTCGTCAAGTGCAAGCCTTATTTCCTCCATCATATTATTGAAGAAATAGAGGTTGTGCATTACACAAAGGCGCATTGCAAGCATTTCCTTTGCCTTGAAAAGGTGTCTTAAATATGCCCTTGAATACCTCTGGCAGGTCGGGCAGTGGCACTCCTCAGAAATTGGTCTGTCGTCAAGCTCATACTGTGCGTTAAGCAAATTCATTTTGCCCCTGTTGGTGTAAACGTGTGCGTGTCTGCCGTTACGGGCAGGCAGTACACAATCAAAAAAGTCAACACCCCTGTCAACAGCCTCCAGTATGTTTGCAGGAGTACCCACACCCATTAAATAGGTAGGCTTATTCTGCGGAAGATAAGGCACAACATTTTCAAGCACGTCATACATTTCGGCATGACTCTCGCCTACGGCAAGACCGCCTATTGCATAGCCAGCCATATCAAGCTCAGCTATTGTCTTTGCGTGCTCAATTCTTATATCATTAAGAGTACCGCCCTGATTTATGCCAAACAAAAGCTGATTTTTGTTTATGGTATCATCAAGCGAGTTAAGCCTGTTCATTTCGGCTATACAGCGGTTTAGCCACCTTGTTGTGCGGGCTACCGAGTTTTCAATATAGTTTCTGTCAGCCTTTGAGGGCGGACACTCATCAAAAGCCATAGCTATTGTGGAGGCAAGGTTTGACTGTATACGCATACTCTCCTCGGGACCCATAAATATTTTGCGTCCGTCAATGTGGGAGTTAAAGTATACACCCTCCTCCTTGATTTTTCGCAGCGTTGTAAGTGAGAACACCTGAAAGCCGCCTGAATCGGTCAGAATAGGCTTGTCCCAAACCATAAATTTATGCAGACCGCCGAGCTTTTTCACAACCTCGTCGCCTGGTCTTAAATGCAGATGATAGGTGTTTGACAGCTCAACCTGACACTTTAAATTATTAAGGTCAACGGTATCAACTGCGCCCTTGATTGCCGCCGCAGTACCAACATTCATAAAAACAGGTGTTTCTATAACACCATGTACGGTAGTAAGGCGTGCTCTTTTTGCACGTCCCTCTGTCTTTAAAACTTCATACATATTTATACCTCTGTTATTTCTTCAAAAAGCTGTTTTACGCTTTTGTTAAGTACGGGGTGCATTGTATATGGAGCAATATCGTTAAGAGGTCTTAGCACAAACTCCCTTTTCTCCATTTCAATATGTGGTATTGTAAGCTGCTCATCAGCTGTAACACAGCCCTCATAAAGCACAATATCAATATCCAGTGTACGTGGCCCCCAGTGTATTACACGCTCCCTGCCGTTATCCGCCTCAATTTTGTTTATAAAATCCAAAAGCTCATAAGGTGTAAGCAGGGTTTCAATTTCAATACAGCAGTTCAAAAAATCGTCCTGCTCAACCTCACCGTAAGGCTCTGTTACGTAAAAGGGCGATATTTTAGTTACCCTGCACAGCTCATTATCTGCTATTGTCTTTATTGCACCGTTCAGATAGCCCTCACTGTCGCCTATATTTGAGCCAAGTGAAAGATAAGCCTTTTTCCACCCACGCTCAATTTCAACGCTTACATAGTCAACGCTCTGCATTATCGGCGCCCATGGCTTTTTAATTTCAAGCCTGATTTTATTGATTTTGTCAAACTTAACAAGCAGCCGTTCCGTAAGCCTTTCGGCAGCGGTTTCTATAAGCTGAAAGGTATTTGCCTGCATAAAATCACGTATTTCATTGCATACAAGGGCATAGTTTACAGATTTATCCAAATCGTCATTCTTTCCCGCCTCTCGTGTATCCACATAAAGCGAGGCACTTACAAGAAATTTCTGACCTAGTACATTTTCTTCCTTTAAAACGCCATGGTTTGCAAAAACCTCAAGCTGCTTTATATTGATTACGTCCATATTAACACCTGCCGATTATTCTTTCCGTCATAGTTATAATACGCTTGTTTTCCTTAATGTCGTGCACCCTTACAAAAAGGCAGTCCTTTAAAACCGCAAGCACTGTTGTCGCAAGCGTACCCTCAACCCTCTCATCGGGAGGAAGATTAAGCGTATTGCCTATCATGGACTTTCTTGATGTGGCAAGCAGTACGGGATAGCCAAGGATATGCAGCATTTCACACTTATTTGTAATTTCAAGATTATTTTCGTAGGTTTTGCCAAAGCCCACACCGGGGTCAAGCATAATTTTATCATCGGCAACACCTGCCGCCTTTGCAATATCCACACACTCACGCAAATCAGAAAGCACGTCCTCAATAAAATTGTTGTAAACCGCCTCTTGCTTGTTGTGCATAAGGCAGCAGGGCAGCTTATACTCTGCGGCTATTTCAGCCATTTTTTTATCATACTTAAAGCCCCATATATCGTTTAAGAGGTCTGCACCTGCCTTAACTGCCTCAATTGCAACGGCACTTTTATAGGTATCTATTGAAACTGGTATATCAAACTCCGCCTTTATTTTTTCAATAACGGGCACAACCCTTTCAATTTCCTCCTGCTCGGTTATCTGTATATGCCCCGGACGTGTGGACTCACCGCCTACGTCAATTAAATCGGCACCCTCTGCTATCATCTGCTCGGTATGCTTTAAAGCCTTGTCAAGGCTGTCAAACCTGCCGCCGTCGGAGAAGGAGTCGGGCGTTACGTTGAGTATACCCATAATATATGTTCTGTCCTTAAATTCCCTGTTGCCTATTATCATTTCAGTACCTCATATCAAAATTTTTCTTTTCATCTGACCAGTTGCACTCGTCCTGTGCCACACAGCAAAAGCAGGTGCGTGTCAGCTTGTCTGCCATATAGATTATGCCTGCCAAATCATATACATCACTTTTGGTGCGGTGAGCGGTTACCGCCTTTAAAATTTCCTCTTTTTCTTCATTATTATAAGAGGTGTGGTCAAGTATTTTTTCCGCAACAGCACCGCCTGCAATATGGTGCGGCGTACCGTTTTTATACTCCTCACCCCTGCCTATATCATGCAGAAGAGCTGCGGCATAAATAACATCCCTGTCAATACCAAGCTTATTTTCAAGGCTTATTATACAGGCGCACCTTGCCACATCAAACAAATGCTCAATGCCATGACGGCAGAATTTACGCTCCCTTTCAAGCTGCGTAATTTCGGCAAGCTTTTTTATAAAAATATCATTGTGTAAAATTTCATTAAATCTCATTTTATCATGTTAAAAAAGGTCTGTCTTAGCTCGCTGTCCTCGTCAAAAACACCTCTTGTTACATAGCTGAAGGTTTTTGTACCGGGTTTTTTAACACCACGCATTGTCATGCAGGTATGCTCTGCCTCTATAGCAACCATAACACCCTTTGTATTAAGGTTTTCCATAATAGCATCGGCAATCTGCGCCGTCATTTTTTCCTGAATTTGCGGACGTTTTGCAAACACCTCAACGGTGCGTGCCAGCTTGCTTATGCCAACAACACTGCCATTTGGTATATATGCAATATGCGCATAGCCAAAAAACGGCATAAGGTGATGCTCACAGGTTGAGTAAAAATGTATATCCTTTTCAAGCACCATATTGCTGCCCTCAACAGAAAATGTTTTGCTTAAATGCTCCGCCGCATCCTGTGTAAGACCTGCAAATATTTCCTCATACATACGTGCAACCCTTTCAGGGGTTTCAGCAAGACCCTCACGTGTAACGTCCTCGCCCACACCCTCAAGTATGAGCCTGACTCCCTGCATTATTTTTTCCTTATCCATATTATTGCTCCTTTATATATCCCGTAATTTCTCCCATAAAGCTCAAAGAGCCAAAGGCAACCGTTACATGGTCCTTCTGCTCCTTACAGCAGGCAACAGCCTCCTTTAAGCTGCTTTGTACCACACTGCTGTTATATTTTAAAGCTGCCGCTGCAAGAGCTGACGTATCAAGTCCCCTTGGCGACGGTGCCTTAATTACAAAAATCTTATCCGCAAGCGGTGCTGTTATTTTAAGTATTTCGTCATAGTCCTTATCGGCAAAAATGCCTGTGATAAAGTTAAATTTGCAGCCGCCAAAATATAAGTCAAGGCTGTGTTTAAGCCGCTGTGCCGCATCGGGATTATGTGCGCCGTCAAGTATAAATACAGGGTCACTGCTTATTACCTCAAAGCGTCCTCCCCAATGTGCCTTCCTCATGCCCGAATAAACACTCTCATCGGTTATATCAAAGCCCTTTTCCTTAAGCACATTAATACACTTTAAAGCAAGTGCCGCATTTTCAAACTGATAATCACCAAGCATAGCGGTTTTAACCGCTTTATATTTTTCAAAATCAAAGCACTGGTAAGGTTCCGAATAATTTTTATTAAGTATATCGGCATTATTTATAAAATGATATGGTACATTATTTTTCTTGCAGCAATTTTCTATTACCTCTTTTGCAGCACTATCCTGATATGCCGAAACAACAACCGTACCATTTTTGATTATACCGCACTTTTCCTCGGCTATTTCTGCTGTTGTACTGCCTAAAAGTGCCGTATGGTCAAGACTTATAGATGTTAAAACTGTCAGCATATTATTGTCAATAACATTGGTGGCGTCATTTTTTCCGCCAAGTCCACATTCAATTATTGACACACCGCACTTTTCCATTTTAAAATAACACAAAGCGGCGGCAGTTTCAAGCTCAAAGCCTGTAGGGTCAAAGTTGATTTTATCCGCAGCAGCCTTTACAAGCGTCATAACCTGTGCAAAGTCATCTTTATTTATATAACTGCCGTTTATCTGAAAACGCTCCTCGTAGCAGTAAATTGTGGGCGATACAAAGCGACCGACCTTATAGCCAGCCTTTTGAAGCACACTTGCAATAAATGTGCCGACAGAGCCTTTGCCGTTTGTACCTGCTATATGTATAATCCTCTGCCCATTCTGGGGAGAGCCAAGCTCGGACATCAGCGCACGTATGCTGTCAAGCCCGTACACACTGCCCTTTTTATAGCAGTCGTCTATATAATTTTTAGCCTCGGTATAATTCATTGTACAAGTCCTTTACATTTTATCATTTTTAAAGTATACCACAAAAAAATATATTTAACAATAACCGACGGTAAATAAAACTTTTATATTTTTTTACGTAT
>CABUWB010000157.1 GCA_902495025.1 uncultured Eubacteriales bacterium | reverse complement strand
GCAGAAATGCCATAGCATACTATTAACCGCAAACGTAAAAGGTGTTTCAGGTAACTTTAGGCGTCGCAGACTTAATTCCGCAGGGTGGGCTTTGCCCGCCCGAGGGATAACAAGAGTGTCGAGTAGCTTGCTACGAGGCACGGTTAGTTACATCCTTGGTGGGTACGTCAGTACCCCTGCAAGATGAAATGCACGCAGTGTATTTCATCTTATCGGTGAATTGCGTTAGCAATACACCGATAAACATTAATTTATCCATTATATTTTTTATTTCTTATTCTATTTTCCGCCCACTTTGCGGCGTCCTTCAAATCCTCGTTTGTATCGGTTAAAAAGGGCTTTATAAGCTCCAGCCCTCTTTTATCGCCGATATTGCCAAGTGCAATTATGGCATTTCTTACAATGGTACGTCTGCCCCTCCAGCCGATTGCGCTTTCACCATAGACCTCATTAAACTGCCTGTTTGTCATATTCAGAATATCCGCAATAATGGGATAGGCGCAGCCCTGTGCTGCTGTCTGCGGCGGATTAAGCGGACACACACGCCTGCAAACATCACAGCCGTAAATATAGCTGCCCATAAAGGGTTTAAGCTCATCGGGGATAATGCCTTTTTTCTGCGTAAGGTAGGCGGTACAGCGCTCTGCATTAAAGCTGCCGTCAGCACCGAGTGCGCCTGAGGGACAGCTTTTTGCGCAAATTCCACATTTTGTACATTTATTTTCAACTGGCGTTGTCGGCGCAATTTCGGCAGTTGTAATTATAAAGCCTATAAAAAACATTGTGCCGAGCCTGTCGTTTATTACCGAATGGTTAAAACCATTGTAACCCAAATTGCAGCGCAATGCAACAAGTCCGTCGCTTAAAGGTCCTGTGTCGCAGAAAGGGAGATATTTTTCGGTGCTGTTTTCGGACAAAAGAGCGCAAAGCTCCTTTAAATATCCGTTCATTATAAGGTGGTAATCCCGTCCCACTGCGCCCTCGGACAGCCTTGCGCACAGCTTGCCCTCCTTTGGCTCGGGGTAGCTGTTATTATAAGAAAGCCCCAGTGCAATAAGGCTTTTTGCACCGTCAAGCGTTTTGGCAGGGTCTATCCTCTCCTCCGCACTGTAACCCACAAAGGGTACGGGAACGGAGAGAATATCCCTGTACTGCTCAAAGGGAGCTGCACTGCCGCAGCCGTATATTAAATTGTGCTTATCGGCAAAAGCCTTAATTATCTCCTTTAAGCTCATTTTTCAAAAGCTCCCATATATCATTTGTTTCCATACCGCTTTTCCATGCGGCGACACCTGCAATATTGTACTGCTTTACAAGTCCAAGCCTGCCCTTTACACTGTCGCTGTCCTCAAACCAGCATTTGTAGGTGCTTGTGCTGTCGGTAACCTCAGCATAGTTCTGCCCTGCCGACGCAAGCCATTTTAAAATGCCGCCACGCTCTGTCATAAAGTCCTTTGCAGCCTTCATGCCCATTGCCTTTTGCGACAGCTCGCCTGTCTGGTTGTTTATTGTCCACACCCTTGTATAGAAAGGTATGCCAAGTATCAGCTTTTCCTCGGGTACACCCTGTGCAAGGGTTGCCGTTATCGCCTCTTCAGACCACGAAAGCTCCGCATTTGAGCCTGCCTCATTAGAGCCTGCATAGTGCTGGTCATAACCCATTACAATAACATAGTCAAGCACCTCGGCGCAGCGTCCCCTGTTGTAGTGGTTAGTCCATGGCTTTGGCACAAAAAAGTCCGCACTTAACGTAATGCCCTCATTGTGCAGCATTGGTGCAAGCTCCCTTAAAAACTGCACGTACAGCTCTCCGTCCTCTGACGGAACAGCCTCAAAGTCGATATTTATGCCGTCAAGGTCGTAAAGTGCGCTGTACGCAAGCAGCTGTTTTATAACATGCTCTCTCGTGTCGGCATTGGATAATACTGCGTGCGAAACCGCCGAGTCGAAATTATCGGTAATAAGTCCCCATACCTTAATACCCTTTGCGTGCGCCCTGTCAACATAAGCCCTGTCGGCAAGGTTGCGTATATCGCCTGCCGTATTTTCAAAGGAAAACCACGTTGTGCAGATAACGTCCACTCCGTCCCTTAGCGGTATGCGCTCATAATCGGTGTTGGCAGTGCTGTTTGTTACCTGGTCAAAAACAATGTTTGCCTTGCCGTCAGTGCATTTCCATAGCTGCTTTGGCTGCGGTGTTTCCACCTTTGGCTCTATCGGCTGTATGTCATTTAGGGCGGAAAGCGCAATATAGCCGCTTAAACCGTCCTGCGTTGATACAAGGGCGTATTTTTCGCCCATGCCGTCCTGCGGTATTGTAACAGCAGTGCCCTTTTTCAGCTTTTTAACAATAAGTGAGCTGCCCTTTGGCTGATATTTAAGGTGGGCGCTCCTTTTAAGCGCTGCACCGCTGTATTCGGTGTCGGTGTAGGTCATGGTAACGGTTGCGTTCTCCTCGCTGTAACTGAAGCTGACAGGATAAAACTGCTCCAGCACCGAGGCTGGCAGATAGTCGGTATCGTAAACGGGCATATTAAGCTGCATTTCCTCACCGTTTAAGTAGGCTGTGTTGTCCTCCGAGCGCATACGTATAACGCTCTCACCTGTTGTAATTATAATTCTGTCCTTTTCCTCCGAGCGGTAAATGTTGCCGTCAACGTATTTCTGCACAAGCTCAAAGGGCAGATAAATTTCCCCGTCCTCGTACTTTATTGCAGAGGGCTGTGCGCTGTCCTCACCTGCAGGATGCAGGGTGTTTATGTAAAGTATGCTGTCGGTTGAGTAGTATTTCTGCATATCCACCGTACGTGCCGCCAGTATTATGTTGTATATTGCAATAAGCAGCACCACCGAGCATAAAAATACAAAAATCCGCTTGTGTACAGGCTTTGCCTTTCTTATGTAAAATTTAATTATAAGCCGTTTGCGGCGTCGTTTCTTCCTCATTATAACATCTCTCCTTTTGTTCTTTTAATTATACACCAAAAACACAGGTTAAATGTTTACAATTTAATGAAAGTTTTAATAACAATAATAAAAAATACCGCCTGGCTGTAAGTCAAGCGGTATGTGTTTTGCAATTGCAATCTGATAAATTTTTCGTGTACAGGCTTTGTTATACTGTGGCTAACTCTCTTTCGTGTTTAAGGCGGTTACGCTCTTTTTTAGATTTTTCTTCAAAGCGTGCAATCTCTGCCTTTTTTTCTTCCCTTGTCATATTCTTAATATTATCGGGAATAACGACATTATCATTTTGAAAATATCCTGCTTTTACCATAATTAATCTACCTCCTTAAAGCTTATATCACAATTTTCCATCAATCTGTTTAATGTTTTTATCTGGGCTGTATATTCAGATTCTCCGTCGGTCATAAACTCATCAATATACAGGTAATATATTCTCTCGTTAATTTCTTCATTAGCTGTATACGAAAAAATTTTTCCGTTATGACAAATAACCAATCCCTGTTTGTATCCATTTTTTACTGCGGAGTTAAAGTCTGCTGCACTGGGCGGCATACTATTGGGGTGAGTGTGGAGAGTAATAATGTTTTTTTCTCCTTCAAGTGCTTTTAATATGGAATTTGTATACAAAATACCCTTTTCCTTAGTTTCATTCAGCACTTTTGCAATTATCCTGCCTGTATCACCGTCAATCCAGTACATATCCTCAAGCAGGGTACCGCTCCTGTGTTCCAGCATTTCCTTTGCCTTAGCGTACAAAATGCGGTTTACGCTTTTATTATCTGTAATTTTATCAAATTTATTACGATATTCCCCACTATTAATATATGTGCTGTTAATAAGTGTATTTTTGTTTCGTCCGTATCTCTGGTATTCTAACGACATAGCATCTCCCCTGCTTTCATTATATCATTTTTGGCAGAGTTGTCAACGCTTTGTATACTAAAAGCGTATGCTGTATGATTTGCGATATACATTTCCGCTTTTGCTTGCTTTTATGTCGCATTTAGGTTATAATTCAAATATAATGTCATTTTATTAGAGAGGAGAGCAGTTTTTATGAGCAGGTCTTCAAAGAGAAGAAATGTAAGCCTTAATGATGAGCAGCCCAAGTTTACAACGCCGCACATGCTCACATCAAAGCGCACACAGAGCAAGCTGCGTCTTAACCGCATGAGCGCAGGCGGCGGCAGGAGAAGGCGCAGGGAGTTTAACAGCGGTCAGCTTACGGTATTCATACTTGCGGCGGTGCTTATTTTTCTTGTAGTATTCATGAGCTGGATGCTTTTTCACAAAAACGCACAATCTGTTAAGATAGATAACGAGCAGTTTGCATATATAAAGGACGTAAACACAACAACCGAGGAATTTAATCAGCTTATACTTGCCAAGCTTAAGGAAAAGACGGGCAACAACGTGCAGATTAATGAAACAGTTACGCTTGTACCCGTACACGTAAGCCGCAAAAAGGTTGACAGCAACACCGAAAGCGTTATAACAAGCCTTTGCGCTAAGCTGACCTACAAGCAGGAGGCGGCTGCAATAACCGTAAACGGAGAGGAAAAGGCGGTGCTTGCCACCAAGGATGAGGCACAGAGCCTGCTTGACCAGATACTTGCAATTTACAGACCGCAGGACGACAAGGACGTTGTTGAGGTTGCCTTTGTGGACGATGTAAAGGTTGAGAGTAAGTATGTTGAGGAGGACGAGGTTATGACTACCGTTAAGGCGTCCGATATACTTCGTTCCACAACCAAGGAGGCAAAGACCTATACGGTGCAGTCCGGCGACAGCTTCAGTGGTATTGCTGATATGGCTGGAATGACCGAGGCTGAGCTGCTTGCGGCAAATCCCACAATCACCAAGGATACAATGCACAAGCTGAAAATCGGGCAGGAGATTAATATTACCGTTCCCGTACCTGTGCTTTCCGCCAAGGTGGTTAAGGAGGAAAAAGAGGAGCAGGATATAGAGATACCTGAAAAAACGGTTGAAACTAATAAGGAGTATACTACCTACCGCAAGGTGCTCTCTGAGGGTAAAAAGGGTAAAAAAGAGGTTGTTACCCATGTTACCTATGTGAACGGCTATGAGCAGTCCAGAGAGGTTGCAGGTGAAAATATTATATCAGAGGCACAGCCAAGAACGGTTGAGGTCGGTACACTTAAAACTAATTAAATGCAGAAGGAGCTGTCAACGCAACAGCTCCTTTTTTATTGTGGTTTAAATTAGAGTTTATGGGGTAACATTAACAACCCAACATTCAAATCAATAACGTATGG